>CANMAT010000505.1 GCA_947494865.1 Deltaproteobacteria bacterium | reverse complement strand
GCACCGTGACCGGGCGCACCTCGGCGAGGTAACCCTGGGCCCGCACCTCGACGGCGAAGGTGCCCGCGCGCACACGCAGCGGACGCTCGAGGGGCAGCGCGGCGACGCGCGCGCCGCCGATCCACACCTCGGCGCCGGGCGTCGACGAGGCGACGTCGAGCAGGCCCACGTGCGCGCGAAAGCCCGCGAGGTCGGACTCGAGGCCCGCGCGGTTCTGCGTGATCCACGGGTCGGCGGCCTCGGTGAGGGCGGCGGCGAGGTGCTCCTCCGCGGCGACCCACTCGCCCATGGCGGCCTCGGCGGCGGCCTGACGGGCCAGCGCCCGGGGCTCGCGCGTGCGCTCGTAGATGGCCCGAAACACGTCGCGCGCGTCGGCGTCGCGCTGCTGCCGACGGAGCTCGATGCCCCGCGCGTGCTCGGCCTCGAACTCGGGCGAGGGCTGCACGGCGACGGGCGCGGCGGGCGCGGCGGGCGTCGGCTGCGCGCGCGCGCGCGTCGGGGCCGACAGCGCGAGGGCGATCACGGCAGACGCGGCGAGGTGGCGTTTCATCGGAGCGACGGTCCTCTCAGAACACGCAGGTGCCGGCTGCGCACCGGAGCGTGACGCCGCTGCACACGCGGCCGCACGCGCCGCAGTTACGGGGGTCGCCGTACACGAAGGTCTCACACCCGTTGGCGGCGTTGCCGGCGCAGTTGCCGAAGCCAGGGAAGCAAGCCGCCAGCGCGCACGCGCCGCTCGCGCACTGCGACGCACCGTTGGCGAGGGGGCTGCACGCGCGCCCGCACGCGCCGCAGTTGCGCACGTCGCGCCGCGTGTCGCTCTCGCACCCGTTGGCGGCGTTGCCGTCGCAGTTGCCGAAGCCCGCCGCGCAGGCCCCCACCGCGCAGAGCGCGGCCGCGCACGCCGGCGTTGCGTTGGGCGTCGCGCACGCGCGCCCGCAGGCGCCGCAGTGGGCGGGCGACGCGCGCGTGTCGGTCTCGCACCCGTTGGCGGGGTTGCCGTCGCAGTCGCCGAAGCCGGCGTCGCAGGTGACCGCGCGGCACGCGCCCGCCACGCAGGCGTGCCCGTCGACGCGCGGCAGGTCGCACGCGCGCCCGCACGCCCCGCAGTGGGCCACGGCGGTGAGGGTGCTCGTCTCGCAGCCCGTGGTGACGCGGCCGTCGCAGTCGCCGTAGCCCGCGAGGCAGCTCAGCACGCACGCGCCCGCCGCGCACGACGACGTCGCGTTGACGGTGCTGCACGCGTTGCCGCAGCGGCCGCAGTGCGTCGCGCTGGCCCGCACGTCGGTCTCGCACTGCGTGGCCGCGGGGAGCACCACGCCGTCACACTCGGCGAGGGGCGCGACGCACATCACCGGCGCGGTGCCGCAGGCGCCCGCCGCGCAGGTGGGCGTCATCCCGCGGTCGGGGGGGCACACGCGCCCGCACGCACCGCAGTTCTGCACGTCGCCCGAGGTGTTGGTCTCGCACCCGTCGCGGCGGTCGCCGTTGCAGTCGGCCCAGTCGGCGTCGCACGCGCCGAGGCGGCACCCCGCGGGGCCGTCGCAGTAGGGCCCGTTGTGGTTCTGCTGGCAGGGGTTGTCGCAGCCGTTGCAGTGATCGGCCGAAGTCTGAATGTTGGCCTCGCAGCCGTTGGCCGCGTCGCCGTCGCAGTTGCCCCACCCCGGCGCGCACGACACGATGCGGCAGCGGCCCGTGTCGCACACCGCGCTCTCGCGGGCCATGGGGCACGCGGCGCCGCACGCGCCGCAGTGAAACGCGCTCGACGTGAGGTCTACCTCGCAGCCGTTCTGGCCGTTGCGGTCGCAGTCGCCGAAGCCGGGCTGGCAGAGGTTCACGCAGCGGCCGGATTGGCACGTCGACGAGGCGTTGGGGGCCGTGCAGGTCGCGGCGCACGACCCGCAGTTCGCGGGGTCGGTCTCGACGTCGACGCAGCGGCCCTCGCAGCACGTCTGGCCCGTCGGGCAGCCGCCGCCGCAGGGCCCCGCATCGACCGGCGCCGACGGCGCGTCGCTCCCGTCGCGGGGCTCGGTGACGTCGAGCGCATCGGTCACCGCGGGCGCGTCGCTCGCGTCGGCGCGGTCCGCCGCCGCGTCGGCGCGCGCGAGGGGGAGCTCGCGAAACCCCTCGCAGCCCAGCGACGCCGCGGCGCCGAGCACCGCGACCGCTGCGCACAACCGGGACCGCTTCGAGGCACCACGCGTCACGTCAACCTCACCCACATCGGGGCCGGTTCGTACCAGAACTCCCCACCGAGCGCGACCCCTCGCGCACTGCGCATTCGTCGCGCACCGCCTCTGCGCTTGCGACGCGCGGCGCGCTGTCTGTACGATCCGCGCCCCCGTGATGAAGCCCGCAGC
This sequence comes from Deltaproteobacteria bacterium, assembly GCA_947494865.1. Classification (GTDB taxonomy): domain Bacteria; phylum Myxococcota_A; class Polyangia; order Polyangiales; genus CAISKJ01. Next base: position 1,927 of record CANMAT010000505.1, on the reverse strand, counting down.
CGGTACGATGTTGGATCAACGCTACGAGCTCGTGGCGCCCGTCGCCGACCGCGGCCTCGGCGAGAGCTGGCGCTGTCACGACAAGCAGCACGGCGACCGCGAGGTGTGCATCAAGCTGCTGCGCCCCCTCGCCTCGGGCGCCGCCGCGGTGCCCCGCGAGCTCGCCGACCACCTCAAGTCGCTGCGCGCGTTTCGTCACGACAACGCGCTCGCGGTCATCAACCACGGCGTGTGGGAGGGGCGCCCGTACCTCGTGTACGACCCCTTCGCAGGGCGCTCCGTGGGCTCCGCCCTCGACGCGTCGCGCACCGAGGGCACGCGCCTCGCGCTGCCGCTCCTCGAGGGCCTCTTCGACCTCGCGTGCCGCACGATCGAGGCCGCGCACCGCGCGCCGCGGCAGCTCCTGCACCTCGCCATCACGCCCGGCTGCCTGCTCTTCCGCGACGACGGCCCCGAGGTGCTCATGCGCGTGGTCGATTTCGGCCTCGCGCGGCACGCTGCGGCCGACCCGACGGCGCCCGTGCGCAGCGCGCGGTCCCTCTCGTTCCCGGCGCCCGAGCAGCTCGCCCCCGACGGGCGCACGGGGCCGCTCACCGACGTGTTCTCCCTCGGCGGCCTCCTGCGCGAGGTCCTCTCGCTCCCGCCCGACCTCGGCCTCACGCTCTCTCCCGCGGGCCTCGAGCGCCGCCGCGACGACGTGCCCGACGCCTTGTGGGAGGTCATCGCGCGCGCGATGGCGTCGCGCCCCGAAGACCGCTTCCCCTCCGTCGAGGCGCTGCGCGAGGCGGCCTCGAAGGCGTGGCGCGGCCCCGTTCGCCCGAAGGCCCCCGCCCCCGCCTTCGCCACCGAAGAAGAAGACGGCAACACCACCGAGGTGCCCATCTCGACGGCCGACCAGCTCGCCGCCCGGGCCGCCCTCGAGGGCCGCGTGCGCGCGCGCACCGTCCCCGGCGTGCTCCCCGCGACGGCCTTCCCGTCGGCCCCGATGCCGCCCGCGGGGGTCGTCCCCTCGACGCAGCTCCCCGCCCTCGCGGGTCTCTTGCCGAGCGCGCCGGCGTTCACGCGCCCCGTCGAAGAGCCCCCCGCGCCGTCGTTTCCCACAGAAGACGACGAGGCCGAGCGCTTCGGCCGCACCATGGCGGTCGAGGCCGCGGGCTTCGTCGCCCCCGACGCCCCCGACGCGCACGAGATCGACGCGACGACATCGATCCCCCAGCTCTCTACGCTGCAGCCGCCCGTCGCCCCCGACGACGACATCGAGTCGACGCAAGAGATGTCCGACGGCGACGAGTTTCTGCGCACCATGGCCGTCGACCAGGACGCCCTGCAGCGTCAGGTGTCGGCGCCGCAGAGCCCCCCCGACGTGAGCGCAGCGCGCGCCGTGCTGCGGCCCACCGTGCAAGCCCCCGCGCTCAACTCCCTCAAGGCCTCCCTCGGCCCGCCGGTGGCGCCCCCCGCGCCCGCCGTTCGCCCCGAAGCCCCCGCGTCCCCCGCGGCGCCCGTCGATCCGTCGCAGAGCACGCGCTACAAAATCATCGTGGCCATCGGGATCTTGTTCATCCCGGTGCTCCTGGGCATCTTGTTCGTCTTGCGCGCGAGGCGCTGAGCTCGCCGTCCGCTACGCACCCATCGGCGGCGGCATGATGGTTCGCGCGAACACCTTCACCACGAGGGGCTCCCCTTCGCTTTCGAAGTGCGCGGTGCGCACGACGGCGCCGGGGCCGCTGCCCTGCGCCTCGAAGTCGAAGCGCTCGGCCACCGTAGGGAGCGACAGCGACACCGGCCCCTGCAGCAGCCCCTTGAGGTTGCCGCCGATGATGTTGGCCACCTCGCCCATCGCGTCGTTCACCTCTTCGGGCGAGGCCTCTTCGGGCGCCACGCCGAACATGGCGCCAGCCGCGCGGCGCGCCGCCACCGACGAGCACTC
>CANMAT010000504.1 GCA_947494865.1 Deltaproteobacteria bacterium | reverse complement strand
TGGAGACACCATGAAGCCCCACCGCCCCGCGCCCCGCACCCTCGCCTCTCCCCCGCGCACGCCGCTCCGCTCGCCGCAGGCCGCGGTGTGCGAGGCGCGCTTCCCCTCGCTCGCGATGGTGCTCGCCGCGGGCGCCGCGCTGCCCGCGTGCAACGCGCCGGTGTGCGGCGACACGCGCGCCGACGAGCTCACCAGGCACGGCGCCGAAGCGGTCGCGCAGGCGCGCGGCGGCCACGTGGCGCAAGGCCTCCACGAGATCGGCGTGGCCCTCGGCCTGGCGAAGCACGCGCGCACCACCGCCCCCTCGGTGCCGACGCCCGAGATGCCCAACGCGGGTGCACCGCCCCCCATGAACGTGACGCCGCCGACGCAGGTGCTCCCGCCCGACGAGCCCACCATGCCGCTGGGCGGCGCGCCCGTCGCGATCGGCCCGGTGCCCACGCCGCCGCCTCCTGCGCAGAACCCCACCCGTGCGCGGCCCCACGCCACGCCCACGCCCGCGCCGATGCCACGCAACCCCGGCGCCCCGCGTGTGGTCGCTCCGCCGCCGACGACGACGAACCCCGAACCCCAGCTCGAGGGCGACGTGGTGCGCGTGAGCCCGCTCCCGACCTCTCTCACCACCCGCAGGGGCTGACTCAGCGCGCGTCGAAGCAGATCTCGACGCGGCTCACGATGAGCGAGCCCGACGGCGGCCCCGGCGTAATGCGCAGGAGCACGCCGCTGTTGCCCGGCGCGAAGGCGCGCGTGGCGTCGGCGCGATACCACTGGTAGGGCGCGCTGTTGGCGACGAGCCCGGAGGGGGCAGCGCCCGTCCCGTCGAAGGTCTGCCACGCGTACGAGCCGCTCGCGGTGGTGTTGAAGCTGCGACCGAACACCGCGACGGTGACGTTCGAGAGGCGCGCGAGGCCCGCCGTGCTGAGCTCCACGTCGATGAACACGGTGCCCGACAGGTCGAGGCCTCCGACGCCGAGAAACACATCGTCGAAGACGGGCGTGTAGCCGATGGAGCGGCTGTTCGCGGTGACGCGCCAGCGCGCGCGGTCGGGCAGCGTGTTCGCCTCGTAGCTCACCGTGGCGCGCGATCGGGAGCCTGACCCCGTCCATCGAACGCGCGCGACGTGGGTGCCGGCCGCGCCCGAGACGCAGCCGCCGAGCGGAGGCCCGGCGTCGACCACAACGTCGGGCGCCGCGTCGCGCACGTCGGGAGCGACATCAACGGGCGCGTCGGCGGCAGCGTCGCGCACGTCGACGGCTGCGTCGGGCGCAGCATCGAGCGCGACATCGGGCGCAGCGTCGCGCGCGTCGCGTGGAGTGTCCATCGCGACGTCGATGGTGACATCGGTCATCGCGTCGACCGTGACGTCGGTCATAGTGTCGACGGTGACGTCAGGCGCAGCGTCGACGGTGACATCGGTCGCAGCGTCGACGGTGACGTCGGTCACAGCGTCGACGGCGGCCTCTGCGCTGTCTTCGACGGCGTCGGGCGCGTCGACCTTCGCGTCGACGGGCTCGTCGGGGCCGCGCGGATCTGCGCACGACGCGAGTGCGACAAGCACCCACGCTGCGAGCACGACGTGACGGACCGCGCGACGATCGCTCCCTCGCATCATCATGGCGGGGCGTGCGCTACCACGCGCAGCGCCGGGCTCACAACAACCCGTCGGCTGCTACGCCCGCACCTTCACCCAGAGCTCGAGCATGTCGGTGCCACACGACTCGCACGAGTAGCGCTCGTAGCTCTCGGGTAGGTCGCCGCGCAGGCCGTGGTAGGTCACCACGCGGGTGCCGAGGCGCGCGCGGGCGAGGCCATCGAAGGTGATCGCGAGGTCTTCTTCGCAGCGCGCGGGCGTGAGGGTCACGGTGCTGTCGATGCGCTCGAGGCGGCTGAAGTGGTTCTCGGCGAAGGGGTTGAAGAAGTAGAAAGCGTCGAAGGCGTCCCAGTCTACGGTGGTGAGGTCGCCGTGCACGTACGACGCGTTGGCGACGGCGTAGCGGTCGGCGATGCCCTGGGCCATCTCGACGAGGTGCGCGCGCTGCTCGACGCCCACGAAGGCGCCCGGGCTCGTGAGGGCGCCCACGAGGCAGAACTTGCCCGCGCCGCTCCCCACGTCGAGCACGCGCGTTCCGCCGAAGCGCACGAGCAGCTCGGCGGCGCGGCGCGCGACGCTCACGGGCGTCCAGTAGCGCGACGAGAGCTCGCGGATGCGCGCGGGGTAGATCGCGTCGAAGCGCGTGTCGTCGACGATCTGCTGCGCGCGCACCTCCGCGATGGTGTGCTCGAGCAACACGCCGGTGGGGATCTCGAAGCGCGTCGGCCGCGGCGGCTCGATGGGCGCGATGTCGCCGGTCCATGCGCGCGGGGGCCACACCAGTTGCAGGAGCGGGGCGTCGTCGGAGCCGCGCGATCGATCTCTCAAGTACGCCTCGGCGCGCACACTGCGGCATTCACACACCGCGATCAAGCAACCGTCACCCGCACCCGAGGCGCCCGAACGAACGATCACCGATGCACGCGCACGCTCGCTAGCGATCCCGGTACACCTCGCACACCGTCTGGGGGCGCCTCGCACCCCATCTGGGTGACGCGTGCACCCCATCTGGGTGACGCGTGCACCCCATCTGGGTGACGCTCGTACCCCACTGGGGGCGCGCTCACCCCATCTGGGTGACGCTCGTACCCCACTGGGGGCGCGCTCGCCTGGTCTCGGTGTCGACGCCCGCGTGGTCGGAGCACGCACGATGCTGTGTGCGGCTCGCTTCTAGACCGTCGCGAACGCCCGCCGCGCGCGCTGACCGGCGCATTCGCGCAACACAAAGACGCCCCAACGTTGCCTTGCGGCTCCCCGCGCGCAGCCCGATGGTACGGCCCGTCGAACGCGAGCCACGCACGGCTCGCGCGCCACCCCACCCCACCGGAGCACGCATCGCAATGGCTACCTGGAACATTGATTCGTCGCACTCGAGCGTTCAGTTTTCGATTCGCCACCTGATGATCACCAACGTGCGCGGCGAGTTCGCGGGCGTTACGGGCTCGGTGGAGTACGACGCCGCCAACCCCCTCGCCACGAAGGTGAACGCCTCCGTCGACGCCGCGTCGATCAACACCCGCGACGAGAAGCGCGACGGCCACCTGCGCAGCGCCGACTTCTTCGACGTCGCCACGCACACCACCGTCACCTTCGCGTCGACCGCGGTGGCGCGCAACGGGGGAGGCCACCTCGAGGTGCACGGCGACCTCACCCTCCACGGCGTGACGAAGCCCGTGGTGCTCGCCGTCGACGGCCCCACGGGCGAAGAGAAAGACCCCTGGGGCAACACCCGCATCGGCGCGTCGATCAGCACCACCATCGACCGCCGCGAGTTCGGCCTCGGCTGGAACGCCGTGATCGAGTCGGGCGGCGTGCTCGTGGGCCACGACGCGAAGCTCACCATCGACCTCTCGCTCGTCCGCGCCTGAGTAGATGCCGGGGTTGGCCGCGTCCCGCGGCTGCACCACCGGTGCCAATGCCCGGTGCGGCGCCGTGCACTTGCCCGGTGGTGCAGCCGCGGGACGCGGCCAACCCCGGGGGTACAACGGGCGCGCAATGGGAATCACACCCCCTCGCGCGACGCGCGGCTACTGAATCGCGCGCAGGTCTTCGCGGGCCGTGCGCGAGAACACCGGCGGCCGACCGATGGGCGCCTCGACGGTCACCTCCGTCGGCCCCTCGTAGCTGCGCGACGCGTCCCACACATCGAACCAACGCCCCCGCGGCAGGTACACCCGCCGCGAGACCGCCCCCTCGGTGACCACCGGGGCCACGAGGAGGTCGTCGCCGAGCATGTACTCGTCGAGCACCCCGTAGCCTCGCGGCTCGTCGGGGAACGCCAGCCCCAGCGCCCGCACGATGGGCATCCCCGTGGCCCGGTGCTGCGCGCCGAGCTCGGCGATGCGCGGCGCCAGCGCGCGGTGCACCTTCGCGAAGCGCACGAAGTGGGCGCGCGTGGCGTCGTCGCGATCCCACGACCAGTTTTGCTCGCGGCGCAGCCCCTCGTGGGTGCGAAAAATGGGGGTGAAGGCCGCGAGCTCGACCCACCGTTGAAAGAGCTCCTTCGTGCTCGGGCCGCCCGAGAAGCCCGCCACGTCGTGCGTCACGTACCCGACGCCCGCGAGGCCCAGCGACACCATGGCGGGAATCACCGTGGGGAGCCCGTCGTGCTCGCCCCAGTTGGCCTCTTGATCGCCGCACCACACCACCTGCGACACCGTGGACGTGCGCAGCCAGCCCGAGCGCGAGAACATCA
>CANMAT010000503.1 GCA_947494865.1 Deltaproteobacteria bacterium | reverse complement strand
CCGATGAAGGCCGCCGTGTCGTGCGCGAGCTTCTTCACGAGCGCCTCGACGGGGATGCGCCCCTCGGCGCGGTCGCGCGCCCAGTGCATGAGCGCGAAGGTGGCGTAGCTCGCGTCGCACACCGTGCCCACGTGCGCGCCGCCGTCGCTCAACCCCACCAGCGAGAGGGGGTGCGAGAGCATCGCGCGCACGTTGTCGAGCGAGAACAGGGTGTAGTTGTAGAGCGGGAAGTACAGCAGCTCGTGGCCGTCTTGCCCGAGGAGGGCGTCGTACACCACGTCGAGCGGGGGGCGTCCCGTGGCCTGCGCCTCGGCGTAGAGCGACTGCTCGACGCGGGGCTCGTACTCGGGCCGCGCGCCCAGGCGAAAGAGCCGCAGGGACACCATCTCGATGCGCGCGAGGAGCATGTCGGCGAGCGGCGGAATGTTGCTCCCGTCGCCCGCCACCTTCTCGCTCTTCTCGGTGAGAAGCTGCGCCTTGAAGGCCGGGTCGCGCATGGCCGCCACGCGCTCGGCGAGGGAGAGGTGCGCGATGCGCTTGTAGCTCGGAAAGCCCATGAAGGGGTGAAACGTCGCCTCGAGGCCGAGGAGCACCCCGATGGCGCGCGGCGCCGTCTGCACGCGCATCGGGACGCCCCGCGCGTCGGCGCGCTCGACCCGCGCGAGGATGCGCTCCCACTGGTCGGGCTCCATGTCACGCTGCATGAGCGAGATGGAGAGCGGGTGCTTCGCGGCCGCTTCGGCCATGCGCTCGAGCACGTCGAACTCGGCGTCGAAGCGGTCGGGGCCCGCGGCCATGTCGAAGTCGCTCACGGCTTGAAGAACCCCGTGCGAGAGGCCCTCGAACGCGCCCGCGATGCCCGCGAGCTCGCGCGCGTCGGTCTCCGCCGAGGGGGTCTGGTCGCCGTTGGGCGAGCGGTGGTTGTCGGTGCGCCCCGTGGAGAAGCCCGCGGCGCCGGCGAGGAGGGCCTCGCGCACGAGGGCGCGCATCTGCGCGATGTCGTCGTCGGTGGCCACCGAGCCCGCCACGGCGCGCTCGCCCATCACGAACACCCGCAGCGCGTCGTGCGGCACCTGCGCCAGCACGTCGATCGCGCGCGGCGTCGCGGCGATGCTGTTCATATACTCGGGGAACGACTCCCACTGCCACCGGATGCCCTCGGCCAGCGCGGCCCCGGGGATGTCTTCGACGCCCTCCATGAGCGCGATGAGCCGCGAGCGGTCGCGCTCGCGCACCGGGGCGAAGCCCACGCCGCAGTTGCCGATCACGCAGGTGGTGACCCCGTGCATCGCCGAGGGCGCCAGCGTCGGATCCCACGAGACCTGGCCGTCGTAGTGGCAGTGAACGTCGACGAAGCCCGGCGTCACCAGGGCCCCCGCGGCGTCGAGGGTGCGCGTCGCCTCGCCGGGGCAGTCGCCCACCGCCACGATGACGCCGTCGCGCACCGCGACGTCGGCGCGCCGCGGCGCCGCGCCGGTGCCGTCGACCAGCGTGCCGCCCGTAATCTTGAGGTCGTAGTGCATGGTGGCCGCAACGCTATCAACAACGCTCGCGCCCGCGCGACACGAAATTGGGCGCCGCCCGCGCGGCCAACGCGCGCGGCGCAGTGGGCGCGCGTCGGCCGTTGACAGCGCGGTGCGCGCTGGTCGACGATGCGCACGAAACGCGCTCGGAGAGGTTCATCAGCGATGTCCGCGGCAGATGCCCCTGAAGAGAGTCGGTCCGAGCCCGCGCGCGAGCCCGACGCCGAAGACCTCCTCGACGGTGTCGCCGGCGGCGACCGCGGCGCCGTGATGGCCCTCTACGACCGCTTCGCCCCCGCGCTCATGGCCGTGGCCCTGCGGGTCACCGGGTCGCGCGCCGAGGCCGAAGACGTGCTGCAAGACGTGTTCGCCCGCGTGTGGCGCGAGGCCGCCACCTTCGACCGGGCGCGCGGCACCGCGGCCGCGTGGCTCGTCACGCTCGCGCGCAACCGCGCCATCGACGCCGTGCGCGCCCGCAAGCGCCGCCGCGGCCACGAAGACGACCTCGGCCGCGACGAGCCCGTCACCCTCGACGCGCCCGCCTCGCCCGAGGCCACGGTGGTCGACGCCGAGCGGTCCGTCGCCGTGCGCGCGGCCCTCGACACGCTGCGCCCCGAGCAGCGCGCGGTGCTCGAGCTCGCGTACTTCGGCGGGCTGTCGCACTCCGAAATCGCCGCGCGCCTCGGCCAGCCCCTGGGCACCGTGAAGACGCGCATCGCGCAGGCCGTGAAGCGCCTCCGCGACGAGCTCGCGCGCTTCTCGCCCGGCGGCGGCGCGTCGTCGTAAACCTCTCGCTACCAGTACTTTCCGAGCAGCAGGCCGAAGCGGTCGCGCAGGGCGGCGTTGATCGCCTGGGGCTTGGTGAGCACCGCGTACTGGAGCGCCCCCTGGGCGGGGCTCCGCGACGGGTCGGGCAGCGCGGCGGCGAGGCCCCGCACCACCTCTTGCGCGCGGCTCACGTTGGCGTGAAGCACCGCGAGAATGTCGTTCACCTCGACGTGATCGTGGTCGCGCCAGCAGTCGTAGTCGGTCGAGAGCGCCATGGTGGCGTAGGGGAGCTCGGCCTCGCGCGCGAGGAAGGCCTCGGGCACGTTGGTCATGCCGATCACCGTGGCGCCCCACTGGCGAAAGAGGTGACTCTCCGCGCGCGTCGAGAAGCGCGGGCCCTCGATGCACACGTAGGTGCCGCCCTCGTGCACGGTGGCGCCCGTCGCGCGCGTCACCGTGGCGAGCGCCGACGCGAGGTGCGGGCACACCGGGTCGGCCATGGAGACGTGCGCCACGACGCCGTCGTCGAAGAAGGTCGACACGCGCCCCGCCGTGCGGTCAATGAACTGGTCGGGCACCACCACGTGGCCCGGCGCCACCTCTTCGCGGAGCGAGCCCACCGCCGACACCGAGAGCACGTGCGTGGCCCCGAGGGCCTTGAGGGCGTAGATGTTGGCGCGGTAGTTCACCCGCGACGGCGGGTGCTGGTGCATGCGCCCGTGGCGCGGCAGAAACAGCAGCGTGGTGTCGCCGAGGCGCCCGCGCACGATCGCGTCGGAGGGCGACCCGAAGGGCGTGTCGACGCGCACGTCTTCGACCTCCGTGAGACCGGGCATCTGGTAGAGGCCGCTTCCGCCGATGACGCCGAGCACGTAACCCATGACACTCTCCTTGGTGGCCGTTGAGGGGCGCGCATTCAAGCACACACCGCGGCGCGGCGTGAACGCTGTTGCCGCGCGCGCGCGGCCAACGTATGCGACGGCAGAGCCATGAGAGCGCCCGTCGTTGATGTGATCATCCCCGCGCGCGACGAGGCCGCGTGCATCGGCGCCGTGCTGGCCGAGATTCCGCGCGCGCTCGTGCGCCATGTGGTCGTCGCCGACAACGGGTCGCGCGACGGCACCGGCGAGCGCGCCCTCGCGGCGGGGGCCCGCGTGGTGCGCGAAGAGTCACCGGGCTACGGCGCGGCCTGCCTCGCGGCGCTCGCCTCGCTGCCCGACGACGGCGACGCGGTGGCCTTCCTCGTCGCCGACGGCAGCGACGACGCCACGGAGCTCCCGCGGCTCTTGAAGCCCTTGCGTGAGGGCGCCGACCTTGTCATCGGCTCGCGCTTTCGCGGCACCATCGAGCCCGGCGCGATGCCGCGGTTTCAACGCGTGGGCAACCTCGTGGCTACCACGGGGCTCACCTTGCGCTTCGGTCATCGGGTGACCGACATGGGGCCCTTTCGGGTGATCCGCCGCGACGCGCTGCGCGCCCTCGCCATGCGCGACCGCACCTGGGGGTGGACGCTCGAGATGCAGGTGAAGGCCGCGCGCATGGGCCTGCGCGTGGTCGAGGTGCCCGTCTCGTGGCGCAACCGCCGCGGCGGCGAGCCCAAGATCGGCGGCACCGTGCGCGGCTCCCTCGCGGCCTCGCGGGTGATCCTCTCGTGGCTGCGCGGCGCCGTGCTCGGCCCCGCGTTCGACCCGCGATGACGCGCGGCCCTCACCCCGGCCCTCTCCCCTTGCCTTTCGTCAGATCCATCGCGCACGAGCCCCCACCCGCGCTGCCGCGCGCCCCGCCCCCGCAGAGCGCTGACGTGGGGACACATCTCCAGACTCCCTTAATTTCCGCGCGGACGTGCGTGTCGCGAGCTTTGGAGCTCTACTGTCCGAATGCTCACCCTCTCGACCCCGCTGCTCGCTCCGCAGCTCGTTGCAACGCTGTGGCCCTCCCTGAGTCTTCCCGACGTGCGTCTGGCGGCGCGTTTGGAGCAGAGCGTCGAGCATCTGCTGACGCGCTGGG
>CANMAT010000502.1 GCA_947494865.1 Deltaproteobacteria bacterium | reverse complement strand
GCAGCGGAGGGCCGCGCACGGCGGGTCAGCCCTTGGGCTTGCGCTTGCGGCGCCCGCTCACAATCTGCGTGAAGATGAGCGTGAGGCGAAAGAACGAGAGGTACAGGTCGACCGCGTGGAGGGTGGCCACGCGCTGAATGTCGGCCTCGGCGACGGCGCGCGAGTCGTCGGCGAGGCTCTGCGCGTCGTCGCTCACGATCACGAGGGCCGCCGCGAGGCCGAGCACGATGAGGCTCGTCTCGAGCCAGCCGAGCTCGGGGCCGAGGGTGACGCCCGCGAGCGTGAGCTCGGCCACCTGGCGCACGACCTCGAGCACCTGCCGGGGCTTGCGGAGGCTGAAGGGAGACAGCACCCCGACGAGCACCATGGCGCCCAGCGAGAACACCGCGAGCGCCACGATGGTGACAAAGGGAACGAGCTTGAGCGCCACGACGAGCAGCGCGCCGAACACGCCGAAGAAGGTGGCCACCACGGCGAGGTACGCCCGCGCCGAGCGCTCGCCCACGTGGCGCCGCGCGCCCGACCACAGGAGCATGAGGCCCACCGCGCCGATCACGACGTAGCGCGCGTGCCCGGAGTAGAGCAGCCAGCGGAGCAGGCGCTCGGTGTTGAGCACGACGAGGGCGGTGGTGGTCGTCCAGGTGAGGGCGGCCAGCGTCCACAGCCACGTCCATTGGAGGAGGCGCGGGTTGCGCGGTGGGAGCTCGGTGGTCATCGGTGGGGGCGCACGATACCCCCGCGCGCCCGCCGGGTACACGGCCGCGGCGCGTTACCGCGGCGGCGCCTCGCGGAGGAGCTCGGCGAGGGCTTCGAAGTCGGGGCGCCGCACGTCGTCGGCCCGAAAAACAAGCCGAAAGAAGTCGTGCGTGGGGGTCACCGACGGCATGATGACGGCGAGCGCGCCGGACGCGATGCGCCGCTCGACGAGGTAGCGCGGGAGCACCGCGACGCCGTCGCCCTGCAGCACGAGGTGCTCGATGGCCGCGAGCGTGCCCATGCGCAGCACGCGGGCGAAGCGCACCCCCGCGGCGCGCGCCCCGGCGCCGTCGCGCCAGTATTGAAACAGCGGGAGCTCGGCCGCGGCGTCGATGAGGGTGTGGCGCTCGGCGTGGGAGGGGCGCGCGAGGGGCGTCTTCGCGAGGAGGCCCTTCGACCCCACGAAGACGTAGTCTTCGCGGTGCAGCGGGACGGCGTCGAGGGCCGCGTCGCTGAAGCGCGTGGAGAGCACCGCGCAGTCGACCTCGCGCGTGCGAATGCGCAACAGGAGGTCGGCGCCGTAGCTGAAATACAGGTGCAGCGTGAGGTCGGGGCGGCGCCGCGCGAGCTTCGGCAGCATCGGTACGAGCCAGCTCATGCCGAACTCGTGGCGCGTGCCCACGACGACCTCCGACGGGGCGCGGCCCAGCTCGCCGCGGGCGGCGCGGGCGCACTCCGACGCGGCGGCCAGGGTGCGCTGCGCCACCGGGAGCATCGCGAGCCCCGCGGCGGTGAGCGCGACGTGCCGCGTGGTGCGCACGAAGAGGGGGCTGCCGAGCTCGCCCTCGAGCTGCCGGATGCGCTGCCCGAGGGCCGCCGGGGTGAGCGCCACGCGGCGCGCGGCCGCGCGGAAGTTGAGCGTCTCGGCGGCGGCGACGAAGCAGCGCAGGCTGTCGATGGAGGGGAGCTGCACGGGGATGGGCGATTGTATACGGTTGCTTGTTAATCTCATGCGATTGTTTCGCGCTACCCTCGGGGCATGAAGTACTTCATGCGGGTCGCGGTGGCGTGCGCGGCGCTCGGCGGGTGCGGCGAGCTGGCGGAGGAGGTGTCGGGGTCGTGCACCGGCACGCAGTCGGTGGCGGGCGTCACGGTCAACGTGTGCAGCGAGAGCCCGACGCTCACGGTGAGCAACCAGGCGACGCTCAACACCGCGTGCCGCAGCGGGCAGCTCGGGGCGGCGGCCAACAACTGGCAGCAGGGCGTGGCGTGCGCGAGCGCCGGGCGCGTGGGCGGCTGTCGACGCACGGTGAACGGCGTCGACGTCGTGACCTGGCTCTACAGCGCGTCGCCGGCGGTCAACGCCACCGTCGTGCGGAGCTTCTGCGGCACCATCGGCGCCACCTACCAGTCGCCCTGAGGTCAGGCCAGGAGCGCGAAGGTCTGCTGGTTGAGCGCCACGATTGTGTCGCCCGACCAGAGCTCGCGAAACTCGACGGAGAAGCCGTCGCGGGCGGCCACGGCCCGCGCCCGATACCGCAGCGGCTCGGCGGGCGCGAGCGTCGACGGGTCGACGAGAAACTCCGCGGTGAAGCTCGTGGTCGCCGCCGCGCGGGGCTGTGTCGCCGAGGCGAACACCGCCGGCCACCACGCGTCGAGGAGCCCCACGACGGCGCTCGCGTCGAGCGCGGCGGGGGCCTCGCGCTCGGAGACGAAGCCCCCGGTCTCGGCGCGCGCGTGGCCCGTGAAGGGCAACGCCCCCGTGTTGCGAAACGCGAAGTGCTGCGTGAAGACGGGCGCGAAGGGAGGGCCCACGGGCGCGGGCTCGATCGCGTGCCAGTGGGCGTGCGCTGGGGGCGCGTCGGGCGAGGCGTCGAGGTGCACCGCGCGGGCCTCGCTGAACACCGCGCTCGCGCGCGCCACCACGTCGCCCGACTGGATCATGCGGGCGTCGAGGTTGGAGAGGTTGCGCCCGCGGCGGAGCACCGACACCTCGATCGTGGCGGGCCCCACGAGCGCCGGCGCGCACAGGTCGCCCGAGAGCGAGCGCGGGAGGCGCCGCGCGTCGCCCTCGGCGTGTCGCATCGCGCGCAGGAGGGTGGCGAGCACCAGGCCCCCGAAGGCGCCGCGGCCCTGCTGCCAGCCGTCGGGGATGTGGGCCTCGTAGCGGAGCGCCGCGAGGGGCGTAACGTGGGAGGCGACTTCGAAGGGCGTGGGCATGGTCGAGGGGAGCGGGTGGAGGGGTGGTGTCAGGGGGCGCGCTCGGCGAGGAGCCGCGCGACGAGGGCCTCGAGGCGCGCGGGGCCCTCGTAGCCGACCGAGACCTCGCGCACGGTGCCCGCGCGGTCGATGGCGACGAGCGTGGGGAGGCTCGAGACGTTGTAGCGGGCGACCCCCGTGGGGCTGGTGGCGAGCGTGTAGCGAATGCCCATCTGCATGCCGACGGAGCGCGCCACCGAGGCGGGCTCGTCGGTGACGCCCAGCACCGTGAGGCCCTGCGCGCCGTAGCGCTGCGACAGGCGGTTGAGCGCGGGCATCATCTGGCGGCAGGGGCCGCACCAGCTCGCCCAGAAATCGACGAGCACCACGCGGCCTCGGAGGGCCGCGAGGTCGACGGGCCCCGCGCCCATCACCAGCGTGGCCGTGAGCGGCGGCGGCGGCGCGCCGCGGTGGAGGCCCGCCGCCGGCGCCTGCGCGAGGGTGACGTCGAGGCGAACGCGCCGCGCGCCGCGGAGCACCACCACCGGGTAGCGCGCCCCGACGCCGGCCGCGCGCACCGAGCCCGTGAACGCCGCGACGCTGCCCGGCGGCATGCCCTGCGCCTGCACGATCACGTCGCCGGCGCGCAGGCCCGCCTGGGCCGCGGGGCCGCCCTCGACCACGTTGCCGACGCGCAGCCCGCCGGGCGCCACCGCGACCTCGACGCCCATGAAGCCCCCCGTCGCGCCCCCGGTGCCCTGCGGGTCTGCGCGGGCGAGCGTGGCGAGAAGGGGGAGCGCGAGCGCGAGGCGTCGAGAGACGCGGTGGGCCGACGACATGCGCGCGACGGTAGCACGGCATGCGGTAGGCTCGCGCCGTGCGTCGCCCCCCGCTCGCGTTCGTGCTCGCGTCGCTGCTCGCGCTCCCCGGCTTCGACTGGCCCGGCGGCGCGCCTGCGCTCTCGGCGGCCATGGAGGGCGCCCCGCCCGAGCGCCGCCGCGAGCTCCTGCGCCGCGCTGCGGGGTCGCGCGACGCCGACGCGCGGGCCCTCGTGGTGCGCGCCCTCGACGACGACTCCCCGCGCGTGCGCCTCGACGCGGCGGCCCTCGTCGCCGACGCGCGCATCACCGAGGCCGCCCCCGCGCTCGTGCGCTGGCTCGACGACCCGACCCCCGCGGCGCGCCTCGCGGCGCTGCGGGCGCTCGTCGCGCTGCGCGCGACCGCGGCGCTGCCGTCGCTCGCGCGGATGCTCTCCGACGCCGACGTGACGATCCGCGCCGAGGCCGTGCGCGCCGCGGCGGCGGTGGGCGGCGTCGACGCCACCGTGGCGCTCCTCGACCGCGTGTCCGACCCCGAGGCGAGCGTGCGCGTCGAGGCCGCCCGCACGCTCGGCGAGCTCGGCGACGCGCGGGCGG
>CANMAT010000501.1 GCA_947494865.1 Deltaproteobacteria bacterium | reverse complement strand
TTTGTCTCCGCGCACCCTTCTGCAGAGGGCTCCGCGCTGCACGCCCACATCGGCGCTTGACTCCCCGCGCCGTTGTCGCGCCGAATCGTGGGCACGCGATGACGGCCCCGCGGCCCTACCCCTTCGACGCGCTCCCGCGCCTCACGCGCCGCGAGGCCTCGACCCTCTCGGCGCTCGCGCGTCGCCTCGCGCCCGCCGCCGCCGAGGCGCTCACGGCCCCAGGCTGGGCCGCGCTCCTCGGCGCCCCCCTCGCGGCGCGCGATGCGCCGCCGTCGCTGCGCTCGCCCGCCGACGCGCTCGCCGCCCACGCCGACACCTCCCTCTGCGCGGTGCTCGCGCACCCCGACTACGGCGTCGCGGTGCTCGCGTGCGACCGGCCCCTCGCGCGCTCCCTCGCGCTGCGCTCCCTCGGCGACCGCGACGCGCGCGCACCCTACGCCCCCATCGAGCTCCTGTCGCCCGCGCACGAGGGCGCCCTCTCGGCGCTCCTCTCGCACCTGCTCACGCGCGCGTTCGCCCCGGCGCCGCCGCCCACGCTGCGGGCCGTCACCGAAGACGCCGCCCTCGCCCTCGACGCCCTCGGCGCCGTCGGCGCCCTCCTCGCCTGGCCCTTCGAAGTCACCCTCGGCGATTGCGCGGGCCGCGCTGTGGTCCTCGTCGACGCGCGGGCGATCCTGCGCGCCCCGTTGCCCGCGCGCCCGTGGCCCCGCCGCGCGCTCGACCTCGCCGTGCCCACCGCCCTCGTCGCAGGCCGCGCGCGCTGGGCCGCCGCCGACCTCGCCTCGCTCGCACCCCTCGAAGTGCTCTCCCTCGACGCGCTCCGCGCCGACGGTCACACCCTCGCGGGGACCGTCACCGTGCGCGTCGCGTCGCACCTCGCGTGCGAGGCGCGGCTGCGCGACGCGCGCACCGTCGAGATTCTCACAACGCCCGCCCCCGAGAACCCCATGCCCGACGACCCCGAAGCCCGCCTCGCGTCGCTCCCCATCGAGCTCACCGTCGAGATCGCGAAGGGCTCCGCCCGCGTGGGCGACCTCGCCGCGTGGCGGCCCGGCGAGGTGCTCACCTTCGACGCCCCCATCGGGAGCGCCGTCACCGTGCGCGCCAACGGCCGCGCCGTCGCCCGCGGAGACCTCGTCGACGTCGACGGCAGCGTGGGCGTGCGCGTCACCGAGCTGCTGTAGCGGGCGCGCTCGCGGCAGAGACCGCCGCGGGCGCGGCGTCGCTCACCGCCGCGCGCACCGTCACCGGCGAGCCCCCGCGCACAACGTCGATCACCACCTCGGAGGCCTCGGCGAGCGACAGAAACGCCGCCTGCGCCTGCTCCGGGCGCTCGATGGGAGAGCCGTTCACCCGCGTGACCACGTCGCCCGTGCGAACGTCGAGGCCCGCCGCGTTCCACCGGCGAAGCCCCCGCGCGCGGTCGAGGCGAAACCCGATGAAGCGCCCGCGCACCAGCACCGGCGACAGCTCCACGTTCGCGAGAAACGCGCCGATGCCCGCCTGCACCGTGCGCGCGAGCACCGCGCGGGTGAGCTCCGCCGGGGCGGCCTCTTCGGGCTCCTCGGCCGCCGCGGCGGCCACCTCAGCGCCCGACGACGGCGGCGCCGCGAAGCCCACCTCGGCGGGCGAGACATCGACGTGCGTGCGACTCCCCGCGCAGGCCGAAGAGAGCGCCGCAAGGCCCAGCAACATCCAGCTACGCATAGGCCCCGGCGAGTAGCACCCGCCCGGCGAGAGGCGCCAGTTTCCCACGGAGTTCTGCGCACTACTTTCGCTCCGCGGGGGGCCGTGATAGTTCCGAGACAACCGCTATGAGCACCATCGATCGCCGTAATTTTCTGGGCACCGTGGCCGCCGGTACCGCCGCGGTGACCGCGGGCGGAGAAGTCCTCGCACAACACCGCGGCGCCGCCGCAGCGCCGCAGGCCACCGGCGCGACGCCCCCCGCGGGCTTCACCCCCATGACCACGCCGGGCCGCGTGGTGCGCGTCAACAAGCCGGGCTCGCTGCGCCCGGGCGGGCTCTACCCCAAGCCCGACGACGCGCGCACCATGGTCAACCGCGTGGTGATGGAGCTGTCGGGCCGCAACGACGTCGCCCAGGCGTGGCGCGCGTTCGTGCACCCCAACGACCGCGTGGCCATCAAGGTGAACGGCCTCGGGCTGCGCAACATGGCCTCGAACAAAGAGGTCGTCGAGGCCATCGCCGAAGGCCTCGTGGCCGCCGGCGTGCCCGCCGCGCAGATCACCGTGTACGACCAGTGGGACAGCTTCCTCGCCGCCACGCGCGTGAGCCCGCGCGGTCTCCCCGCAGGCGTTCGGGTGATGTGCCACAACGGCACCCGCCTCTCGTCCGAGACGCGCGTCGCCACGGGCCGCACCTGGTACGCGCAGCCCCTCCTCGAGGCCACCGCCGTGATCGGCGTGCCCCTGGTGAAAGACCACTCGCTGTGTGGCTTCACCGGCGCGCTCAAGAACATGACGCACGGCTCGATCAAGAACCCCGAAGACTTTCACCGGCACCTCTGCTCGCCGCAGATCGCCGAGCTCTTCTCCCACGAGGCCATTCGCAGCCGGTCGCGCCTCCACATCATGGACGCGTTCAAGGCCGTGTATCACGGCGGCCCGCGCGACAGCCCCGAGCACCGCGTCGCCCTCGAGGCCGTGATGGCCAGCACCGACCCGGTGGCCCTCGACCGCATCGGCAGCGACATCGTCGATCAGCTTCGCACGCAGAACCGCATGGGCACCCTCGCCGCCCGCGGCCTGCCCCCGCGCTACATCGACGTGGCCGGTACCATGGGCCTCGGCGTCGCCGACCGCGCCCGCATCACCGTGCAGACGGTGAACCTCACCTGAGTTCCGTTGCGCGGGCGCCGTCGGGTCGCGTAGAGACCTTGGGCGATGACCGCGACCGTGCATCTCCGCCCTGGTTTTGTGCAACCCGTCTGGCAAGGCCACCCGTGGGTCTTCGCCCAGGCCGTCGCCCGCACCGAAGGCTCGCCCCTCGCGGGCGACGAGGTGATCGTGCGCGACCCGCAGGGCAACCCCCTCGGGCGCGGGTACTACTCCCCCGGCAGCGCCATCCCCGTGCGCGTGCTCACCCGCGACGCGACGGCCTCCCTCGACGGCGATTTTCTCGCCGCGCGCATCGCCGAGGCCGCCGCGTGGCGCCGCGCCGTGGCCGCGCTGCCGTCACCCTCGCACACGGGCTACCGGCTCATCAACGCCGAGGGCGACGCGCTGCCGGGCCTCACCGTCGACGTGTTCGGCGACAGCGCCTGCGTGCAGTTTGGCACCGCGGGCATGAAGCGCCGCGAGGCCGCGGTCTTCGACGCCGTCATCGCCGCCGCGGGGGTGCGCCGCGTGTACGAGGTGTCGTCGGAGAAGCACCAGCAGCGCGAGGGCTTCACCGTCACCGACGGCCTCGTGCGCGGCGACGCCGCGGGCGAGCTCGATTTCCTCGAAGGGGACGTGCGCTTCCGCGTGCCCGCGCCCGGCAGCGAGGGCGGCGGCCAGAAGACGGGCTACTACTTCGACCAGCGCGAGAACCGTGTGCTCGTGGGCTCGCTCTCCCGCGGGCGCCGCGTGCTCGACGCGTACAGCTACGTCGGGGGCTTCGCCCTCGCGGCGGCCAGGGGCGGCGCACGCGAGGTGCTCGCCGTCGACAGCTCGCTCCACGCCATCGAGGCGGGGCAGCGCATCGCGGCCGACAACGGCCTCGCGGGCGCCATCACGCACCGCCGCGGCGACGCCAAGCTGGTGATGTCGCAGCTCGCCGACAAGCGCGAGCGCTTCGACCTCGTGGTGCTCGACCCGCCCAAGCTCGCGCACAACGCCCGCGAGGTCGAGAAGGCCACCGGGCACTACCGCAGGCTCAACGCCCTCGCCGCGCGCGTGCTCGCGCCGGGCGGCATTCTCGTCACGTGCTCGTGCTCGGGCAGCGTGAGCGGCGACGTGTTTCTGCGCGCCGTCGCCGCGGGCCTGCGCGACGCCGGCCGCGACGCCGTGGTGCTCGCGATGCGCGGCGCGGCGGTCGATCACCCGTCGCCCGTGGCCTTCGCCGAGGGGCGCTATTTGAAGTGCGTCGTGGCGAGGGTGCCGTGATCTCGCTCGACGCCATGACGCCCGCGCAGTGGGCGCGCGTCGAGGGCGTGGCCACCGACCTCGACGACACGCTCACGGCCGACGGGCGCCTCACGTCGTCGTCGCTCATCGCGCTCGAGGCCCTCGCGGCGCGGGGCATCCCCTGCGTCATCGCGACGGGGCGCCCGCTCGGGTGGGCCGAGGTGCTCGCCGCGATGGCGCC
>CANMAT010000500.1 GCA_947494865.1 Deltaproteobacteria bacterium | reverse complement strand
GCGCGTCGACGAGCTCGCGGTCGTTGGCGCGGGCGCTCCGGCGCGCGGCGAGAATCTGCGTGCGGGGTTCGCCGCTCGTGAGCCCGGCGCGAAGTTCGGATCGCAACCCTTCCCTCATACTCACCTCCCCAGAAGGTTCGAACGAGGACGAAGCTACATCACCCGCCCACCCAATGCGACGAGAACGGCCAACAGTGACCGCCAATCGGACACTAGACCCTCGCGTCGGCGACGGATCCCGCCTTCGGGGTCGCAGTGTCATGCGGCGCTCGGGCGGAGGTCCGACGCGCGCGGGAGGGCGTTGCGCGCCAGCGTGGCGAGCACGCTGCCGAACTGCGCGCGGAAGCCGCCGGTGTTGTACGCCTGGCCGTACTTCTCGCAGAGGGCGCGCACGCGCGGGGCGAGCTCGGGGTAGCGCGCGGCGGGCAGGTCGGGAAACAGGTGGTGCTCGATCTGGTGGCTGAGGTGCCCGCTCATCACGTGAAAGAGGTATCCCCCTTCGAGGTTGGCGGAGCCGTTGAGCTGGCGCAGGTACCAGTCGCCGCGGCGCTCGTCGCGGGTCTCCTCCGCGGTGTACACGCGCACGCCGTCGGGGAAGTGACCGCAGAAGATGATCGCGAAGGTCCAGAGGTTGCGCGCCACGTTGGCCACGAGGTTTCCGAGGGCGACGCGCGGCGCGCCCCACAGCGCGAGGGCGGGAAAGATCACGTAGTCTTTCGCGATCTGCCACGCGGCTTTACGAAGAAACGGTCGCGCGCGGCGCCCGAGCTCGCCGACGCTCTGCTGGCCCGCGAGCGTCTCGCTGAGGCGGAGGTCGTGCGTGCCGACGCCCCATTGAAACCCCAGCGCCAGGAGCGTCGCCGTGAGGGGCTGGGCGAGGTGCGAGGGTCGCCACGGCTGCGCGGCGTTCACGCGCAGAAATCCGTAGCCCACGTCGCGGTCGCGCCCGAGCACGTTGGTGAAGGTGTGGTGCTCGTAGTTGTGCGAGTGGCGCCAGTCGTCGCCGGTGCACGCCGTGTCCCACTCGTAGGTGCGCGCGTCGAGGGCGGGGTCGCGCGTCCAGTCGTACTGGCCGTGCATCACGTTGTGGCCCACCTCCATGTTCTCGAGGATCTTCGACGTCGCGAGGGAGGCTGCGCCGAGCGCGAAGCTCACGGGCCCGACGCCGAAGTGCAGGAGCGCGCGCCCCGCGACCTCGGTGTAGCGCACGGCGCGGATCACACCGCGAATGTGGTCTACATCGCGCTGTCCGAGGTCGGCGATCACCGCGTGGCGGAGGGCGTCGAGCTCGCGCCCGAAGGCGTCGACCTCGTCGGGCGAGAGCGTGCGGCTGGGGGTGCTGGTGTTCATCGTTCGTTCTCCTCGGTGTTGGGTGCGCGTGTGTCAGAGGGCGAGGTCGACGTCGGTGAGCGCGACCGACGTGCACAGTCGAATCTCTTCGTCGGGCTCGCGCGACACGACACCCGTCACGGTGTCGACCACGGCGCCCGCGCGGCGCGTGCATCGGCACGTGTTGCAGATGCCCATGCGGCACCCGAAGGCCGGTCGCTCGCCGGCGCGCTCGAGCTGCTCGAGCAGCGTGCCGGGCGCGTCGGTCACGTGGCTTCGATCGCTCCGCGAGAGGCGCAGCGTGACCGTCGTTGGCGCGACTCCGGCGGGCACCGCGCGCGGGGCGCCGAAGCGCTCGCGGCGCAGGCGACGGGAGGCGCCCGCGCGCGTCCACGCGGCTTCGAAGGTCGCCATCATGCCTTCGGGGCCGCACAGAAACGTGTCGTGTTCGAACGCGTCGGGCACCAGGGCGGTGAGCCGTGCGGCGTCGAGGGGGCCGCCCTCGTCGTCGTGCGAGAGCGTGAGCGTGAGGCCCTCGTGGCGCGCGGCGAGGGCCTCGAGCTCGGCGCGAAAGATCACGTCGTCGCGCGTTCGCGCGCAGTGCACGAAGGCCACGTCGCGCAGGGCGTCGCGGGCCGCGAGGTCGCGCAGCATCGACATCACGGGGGTGATCCCGCTGCCGCCGCTGAGCAGCAGGATGCGCGCGGGGAGCGCCGCCGGGAGCACGAAGTCGCCGCGCGGGTCGCCGAGGCCGACCACGGCGCCGGGGCGCAGGTGATCGTGCATGAAGTTCGACGCGCGGCCGCCGGCGACGCGCTTCACCGTGATGGCCACGGTGCGCTCGCCGGGCCCTGACGCGAGCGAGTAGCAGCGGCGCACGCGCGCCCCGTCGACCTCGACGTCGACGGTGGCGTACTGACCGGCGCGGTTACCGGGCCAGCGAGCGCCCGGGTCGAGCGTGAAGGTGGTGGCGTCGCGCGTCTCGCGGGTGACCGACACCACGCGCGCGCGCCGCTCGGTGAGCGACCACGCGGGGTCGACCTCGCCCAGCCAGAAGTCTACCGCGCGGTCGAGGAACAGCCGCCGCGCCACCGTGCTCCCCAGAGACGTACGAAGCCACGCGGGCGCGCCCGGCGCCCTCCATCGAGCCGTCGACATGACAGTACCCTCCTGCGCGGCAGGGGCGTCGCCGCCGCCTTACCTACGCAGACGTAACTTACGCACCCGTAGCTTATGCGTCAAGGGCACGCCGCAGATTGGCTTCTATCGATATGTTTTGCGCCGTGTTGGCGCGGCGATGGCTACGCTTCGGTAGGCTACGCGAACGTAGTATGTTCGCGGCGATGACGAGCCAACGGTTGCCCGCCTCGGCGCGGCGCGCGCAGTTGATCGAGGTGGGTCGCGCGGTCTTCGCGGAGCACGGCTACGAGGCCACGTCGGTGGAGGAGATCGCCGAGCGCGCGAAGGTTTCGAAGCCCATTGTGTACGAGCACTTCGGGGGCAAAGAGGGCCTCTACGCGGTGATCGTCGACCGCGAGATGGACTACGTGGTGCGGCGCATCGCCGAGTCGATCGCGACGGGCACGGCGCGCGAGCGGGTGGAGCGGGCGGCGCTCGCGTTTCTCACCTACGTGAAGGATCACCCCGACGGCTTCGCGCTGCTCACGCACGACGCGCCGCAGGCGTCGGGGCGCGGCGGCATGGCGTCGCTGCTCAACGAGGTGGCCGAGCGCGTGGGCGACGTGTTCGCGGCGTCGTTCAAGAGCGCGGGCTTCGACGCGAAGGCGGCGCCCATCTACGCGCACGCCCTCATCGGCATGGTGACCTTCGTGGGCCAGTGGTGGACCGAGGCGCGCAAGCCCCCCGTCGAGGAGGTGGCGAGCCACATCGCGGCCCTCGCGTGGATGGGCCTGCGGCACCTGCCCAAGCGCCCCGCGCGCGTGAAGGGCTGACCCTCAGCGCGCCACGAGGGGCGCGGCGCGCGCGGTGAGAATCGGTCGCGTGACGCCGTCGAGGCGCGCGAAGAGCGAGGGCTGCGACGGGTCTTCGAAGAGCGCGCGAAACCCGTCGGGCGAGAACGCGCGGGCGAGGCGCGCGGCGAAGCTCTCGCGCAGCACGCGGACGTAGTGGGCGGCGTCGTAGTCGCGCGGGTCGGGCGCCGCGTCGGGCTCCTCGGCGTCGTCGGGGAGCAGCCCCGCGCGGCCCCCCTGCGCGCGGTACACGCGCACGCGCTCGCCCACGGCCCACGCGCTGCGGCCGTGGGTGAGCATGGCCTCGTAGGGCAGCTCGCGGCGCTTCGCCCGCGTGGCGAGGTACTGCGCGGGCTCCTTGGTGAGGCGCACGCGCGTGGCCACGGCGGCCGTGGGGAGCTCGCGGCGCGAGAGGGCGCGCGCCGTCGCGAGGTACACCGACTGCACCCCGGCCACGTCGCCTTCGAGGAGGCACCGCACCGCGTCGCGCAGAAAGCGCTCGCCGAAGGGCTCGGCGCGGCTCGACCGAAACGCCACGCCGCGCAGCACGACGGCGCCGTCGTAGCCGAGGAGGCCGTAGTTCTTGGGCTCGTGCGAGAGCATCGCGGCGTAGCGGCCCTCGAACTCGAGCGTCACCAGCGGCGGCAGGAGCGCCGCCACCTCGGAGACCGCGCGCCGCTCGTCGGCCTCGCTCCACGCCTCGGGCACGGCGAAGTACACCCCGTCGGTGTCGGCCTCGAGCAGCGTCACGCCGCGCTCGGCCAGCGCGCGGCACACCTGGTCGAGGAGCGCGCGCCCGCGGCGCGTCACCTCGTTGGCCGCGTGCACGTCGGCGAAGCGCGTGAGCCCCACCGCGGCCATGTACCCGTAGGCCGAGTTCACCAGGAGCTTCATCGCCGCCGAGAGGGCCTCGTCGGTGTAGCGCGCGGCCGAGCCCGGCGGGGCCGCGCGGCCGCGGGCCTTGGCGGCGAGGCGCTGCTCGACGAGGCGGTCGACCAGCGCGAGCAGCACGCCG
>CANMAT010000499.1 GCA_947494865.1 Deltaproteobacteria bacterium | reverse complement strand
CAGCGCCATGATCACGATTGGTCGTCGTTGCCGTGTGTTTCAACACGCGGCGACAGCGGCGCAAATCTCGTGGTGAATCATACAGGTGAATTCCACGGAAACCGGTCGGCGCATGGCCATGTTGGATCACCCTGCGGCCGTGTTGGATCACCCCGAGGCCGTGTTGGCATGGCGCGAGGCCGTGTTGGCATGGCGCGAGGCCGTGTTGGCATGGCGCGAGGCCCTGTTGGCATGGCGCGAGGCCCTGTTGGCATGGCCCGAGGCCGTGTTGGCATGGCGCGAGGCCGTGCCGCGCTACTTCGAGCCGCGCTTGGGCTTGTTGCGGGCGTTGAGGTTGAGGCCGCGCAGCAGCGTGGGCGTCACCGAGAGCTGGAGGCTCGACGCGCCGGCATTGCGGGCCTCGGCGAGGTCGTCCCACAGCACGCGCATGATGAAGTAGAGCCTCCCTTCGGCCGCGTTGATGGCGGGGCTGTCACGGTCGAACTGCGCGGGCGGCGGGCGCACGGCGATGGCGGCGTCGAGCGCCTTCGCGGCGGCTACGAGGGCGGCGGCGGTCTTGGCGTCGACGTCGAAGCCCGCGAGGGGCGGTGCCGCGGGCGCCTTCAGCCACGCGGTGATCTGCGCCGCGAGCTGGCGCAGCACCGAGATGCGCGCGTCGAGGGCGGGGTCGGGCACGAGCGCTTCGGCCAGCGCGGGGGCCCACACCTTGTGGGTGCCCACGGCGTTCTCGAGGCTGCGCTTCGTGCGGGCGATGAGCGCGTCGGCGGCGTGTTCGACGTCGTCGAGGGCGCTCCCCGCGGCGGGGTTGGCCGCGGCGGTCTTGCCCGTGAGCAGCGTGCCCAGGGCGGTGAGACAGTCGAGAAACCAACGGACGCGCAGCGGCGAGAAGCCCGCGTCGGCGGCGTGCGCGCCCATCGTGCGGGCCCACGCCATGGCGCCCTTGAAGGTGTCGGGCGAGCGGGTGGTGGTGCCGCGGGCGCGGCAGGCGTCGTCTCCGTGCTGATCGAAGAAACCCGCCGCCAGCGCGTCGGGCAGCGCGGGAAACTTCGCGCGAATCGTCGCGAGCTGCCGCAACTCGCCGCGAACCTCGGTGACTTCTTCGGCCTCCGCGCGCTTCTTCGCGGAGCCCTTCTTCGGGTTGGCCATAGGCGCCTACGCTAGCGACGGCGCCGCGCCGTGGGCAACGGAAATGCGCGCGATCGCGCTACGAAGACTGCCCCGTGAGCTCGCGCAGGAGCGACGTGGCGCGCAAGAGGCGTCGCACCTCGTCGGCGGTGGCGTCGACCTCGACGCGCACGGTGGCGCCGTCTTCGTGCGTGCGAATGCCGTCGCGCAGCACGCGCGAGAGCCCGAGGAGGCGCACCGGGAGCTGACCGCCCACCTCGGCGCGGGCGTCGTCGACGGTGGTCACGATGAGGTGCGCCGCGTTGGCGTCGCGCGCGGTGCCCGCGGCCTGCGCGGTGAGCGCGCCGGGCGCGTCGCCGTGCACCACGAAGGCCTCGAGCGCCTCGGCCTCGGGCGAGGGGCTCTGCATGCGCATGCGCGCGCGCATCGCGGCGAGGTCCATCGCGAGGGCGAAGGGGCCGCCCATGCCGCCCGCGGCGCGCCACAGGGCCGTGAAGCGCTCGTCGGTGAGAACCGTGCGCGACGACTCGCCAGAGAGCCGCGCCGCCACGCGACGCACGAGCGCGCGCTCCATCACGAGCATCACGTCGGGCGCGGGAAAGAGGTACGCCCGGTTGCCCACCACGGTGAAGGTGAGCCCGTGCTCGGTGGCCTCGCTGCGCTGCCCGTGGGCGTCGGGGCGCGCCGCGGCGGCGGTGAGAATGGCCTCGCGGTCGAAGCGGCCCCGCGCATACACCAGGGGCCAGCCGCCCTGCGCGCTCTCGCCGGGCGGGAGGTAGATGGCGAAGGCCACGCGCTCGGCGCTGCGAATCGCGTCGAAGCCCAGCTCGCGCTCGAGCATCGCGAAGTCGGCGCCGAGGCCCCGCGCGAGCTCGATGCCCGCGTCGAAGTGCGGCGAGGCGCGCAGCGCGGCGGCGTCGACGCGCGCCCACGCCACGGCGCCGTGCGGGAGGAGCGCGAGCGCGTCGCCGCGCACGTCGGGCGGGGTGTGCGCGCGGGCGGCGCGGGTGGGCTGCGCGGCCGTCGCGGTGGTGGCGCAGCCCGCGAGCGCGACGAGCGCCAGCAGTCGGAGGCAGAGGGGGCTCATGGGACGGCCTTCATCCAAGCGGGGTCGAAGATCTTGCTCCGGTAGCGGTCCCACCCGTCGGGGACGAGCGCCACCACGGGCCCCTTCATGCCCGCATCGCGTGCGAGGCGCAATGCCGCGACGACCGCCGTGCCCGCCGAGCCGCCCACGAGCAATCCCTCTTCGCGCACGAGGCGGTGGGTCATTTCGAAGCTCTCGCGATCGGAGACCACCTCGGCGCGGTCGATCACCGACGGGTCGAGCACCTGGGGCACCTCGCTCGAGCCGATGCCCTCGACGAGGTACGCGGCCCCGTCGCCGAGGGCGCCGTGGTTGACGAGCCCCGCGAGGCGGCTCCCCGCGGGGTCGGCGAGGATGATCTGCACGGAAGGGTCGCGCGACTTGAGGTAGCGCCCTACGCCGGTGATGGTGCCGCCCGTTCCGACGCCGGCCACGAAGGCGCCCACGTTGCCCTCGCACTGCGCGTAGATCTCGGGCCCGGTGCTTTCGAAGTGGACCCGCGGGTTCGCCGCGTTGCGAAACTGGTCGGTGAGAAACGCCCCGCGCTCTTCGGCGATGCGCCGGGCGACCATTTGAAAGTTCTTCGGGTCACCGGGCGGGGCGTTGTCGGTGATGATCACCTCGGCGCCCAGCGCGCGCAGGGCGCTGCGCTTGTCGTGGGACATCTTCTCGGGCATCACGCACACGAGCGAGTAGCCCTTGATCGCCGCCACGAGGGCGAGGCCCACGCCCGTGTTGCCCGCGGTGGCCTCGACGAGCGTGGCGCCGGGAGAAAGCACCCCGCGCGCCTCGGCGTCGCGCACGATGGCCAGGGCGAGGCGATCTTTTACGCTGCCGCCGGGGTTCATGTGCTCGCACTTCACGAGCACCGGAACGTGGCAGCCCGCAGACACGCGCGAGAGGGCCACGAGCGGCGTATGGCCGATCGCGTCGAGGAGCGTGCGCATGGGGGGAGCGCCCTTCAGGGGTGGCGCAGGTGCGCCGTGACGCCGCGCTTGACCACCGTGTCGCGCGACTGCGCCGGATCGGTGGCGGGGAAATCGCTGGTGTAGTGGAGCCCGCGGCTCTCTTTGCGCGCGAGGGCGCACGCCACGATGAGCTCGGCCACGGTGGCGATGTTGCGCAGCTCGAGCATGTTCTGCGTGACGAGGTGCTTCCAGTAGTACTCGCGAATCTCCTCCTGGAGGAGCGCGATGCGGCGCTGGGCGCGCTCGAGGCGGCGCGTGGTGCGCACGATGCCGACGTAGTTCCACATGAGGCGACGGATCTCGTCCCAGTTGTGGGTGACCACCACGGCCTCGTCGCTGGGCGCGGCCTGGCCCGCGTCCCAGTCGGGGACCGCGGGAAACTCGTCGCGCTTCATCTCGCCGAGCAGAAAGTCGGCGCAGCGGCGGCCGAACACGAGCCCTTCGAGCAGCGAGTTGCTCGCGAGGCGGTTGGCGCCGTGGAGCCCCGTACACGCCGCTTCGCCGATGGCGTAGAGCCCCGGGATGGACGTGCGCCCCACCGCGTCGGTGGTGACCCCGCCGCACTGGTAGTGGGCCGCGGGCACCACGGGGATGGGCTTCTCGCCCATGTCGATGCCCCAGCGCACGCACTCGGCGTAGATGTTGGGAAACCGCTGGCGCAAGAAGTCGGCGCTGTGGTGCGTCATGTCGAGCCACACGCAGTCTTCGCCGGTGCGCTTCATCTCGAAGTCGATGGCGCGGGCTACCACGTCGCGGGGCGCGAGGTCGCCCATGGGGTGGTGCTTCTTCATAAAGGCCGTGCCGTCTTCGAGGCGCAGCACGCCGCCCTCACCGCGCAGCGCCTCGGAGATGAGAAAGCTCCGCGCCTGCGGGTGATAGAGCACCGTGGGGTGAAACTGATAGAACTCCATGTTGGCGATTTCGGCGCCGGCCCGGTAGGCCATGGCGATGCCGTCGCCCGCGGCCACGTCGGGGTTGGAGGTGTAGAGGTAGACCTTGCCCGCGCCGCCCGTGGCGAGCACCGTGGCGCGACCGAGAAAGGTGTGCACCTGGCCCGTCTGCTTCTCGAGCACGTAGGCGCCTACGCATACGTCGGGGCCGCCAAACTTCGACAGCGTAATGAGATCGACGGCCAT
>CANMAT010000498.1 GCA_947494865.1 Deltaproteobacteria bacterium | reverse complement strand
GAGCGCCCCGAACGAGAGGCCCAGCGAGGTGACCACGGGCAGGAGCGCGTTGCGCAGCGCGTGCCTCACCACCACCGCGAAGGGGGAGACGCCCTTGGCGCGCGCGGTGCGAACGTAGTCGGCCTGCAGCGTTTCGACGAGCTCGTTGCGCACGAGCCGCGCCTCGTAGGCGGTGCCCAGGAGGCCGAGCACGAACGCGGGCAGAACGCCGTGGCGCACGTGATCGAAGAGCCCGTCGCCGTAGCCGCCGATGGGGAACCAGCCGAGCCAGTAGGCGAAGAACAAGAGGCACAGCTTGCCCGAGAGAAACGTCGGCAGCGAGATGCCGAGGAAGGTGGCGCCGAGCACGGCGGCCTCGACGCGCGTGCCGCGCTTGACCGCGGCGAGGGTGCCCACCGCGACGCCCACGCCGAACTCGATGGCGAGCGTCATGAGCCCGAGGAGCATGGTGCGCGGGAGGCGCTCGCCCACGAGGTGCGCCACCGGGCGGTGGTATCGAAAGCTCTGCCCGAGGTCGCCCCGCGCGAGGTTGCGCATGTAGTACCCGTACTGAACGATGCGCGGGCGATCGAGGTGGTAGTACGCGCGAATGTAGGCGCGGTCGCGGGCGCTCGCGTGGGGGCCCGCGAGGGTGGTCACCGGGTCGCCGAGGCTCAGCGCGCCGAAGAACGTGACCGAGGCCACGAGGCCGAGCACAACGAGCATCCACGCGAGGCGACGGCCGAGGTAGACGATCACGGCGCCACCCCCGGCGTGGCGAGGCGGGCCATGGGCCCGAGCGCGCGCGCGAGGTCTCGTCGGGCGGCGCGCCACGCGCGCGTGGGGAGGTCGAGCCAGAGGTCGCCGGGGTAGTAGTTCCACACCGGGTGCAGCGACCAGTCTTTGACGTAGGGTTGCACCGCGGTGAG
The DNA here is from genome assembly GCA_947494865.1 of Deltaproteobacteria bacterium. Lineage (GTDB taxonomy): Bacteria > Myxococcota_A > Polyangia > Polyangiales > CAISKJ01. The sequence goes on along the minus strand of CANMAT010000498.1, from coordinate 3,409 downwards.
CTCGACGGCGTTGTAGATGAACGCCCACGGGGCATCGCGCAGGAGAATCTGCTCGGCCTGCTGATAGATCGCGATGCGCCGCGCGGCGTCGGGCTCGACGCGGCCCGCGTCGACGAGGCGGTCGAACTCGGCGTTGCGATAGAACGCGTGGTTGGCGCTGTTCTCGGGCTGAATGCTGCGCGAGTGAAAGCTCGGCTCGATGAAGTTGGCCGGGTCGGGGTAGTCCATCTGCCAGCCGGTGAAGCCCATGGGGACGGTGCGCGGGCGGCCCATGGAGGCGTAGTACACCGAGCCCGAGGCCTGCTTGATGCGCGTGCGCAGCCCGATGCGCGCGAGGTCGGCTTGAATGAGCTGACCGTACACGAGGCCCGACTCGCCCTCGCCGATCCAGAGCTCGACCTCGTCGGGGTAGCCGTTGGGATACCCCGCGGCGCTCATCTCGCGGCGCGCCTCGGCGAGGTCGAAGCGCTGCGCGTTGGGGAGGCCATCGCGGTGCCCGGGGATGGCCGGCGGAAAGAGCCCCCACGCGGGCTGGATGCGGTAGTTGCGCGCGCGGCACAGGGCCTCGCGGTCGATGGCGAAGGCCACCGCGCGGCGCACGTGCACGTTGTCGAAGGGGCGCATCTCGGTGTTCATCATGAACGCGCCGATGGTGGGCACCGGCGTGGTCGTGACGTAGGGGCGCCACGCGGGCTGCCGACGGATCCAGAGGTAGTCTGCGGTCGAGAGCGAGTAGTTGTGCGCGAGCTCGAGCTCGCCCGCGAGGAAGCGCATGAACTGCAGGTGCCGCGCGATCGACACCTCGAAGATCACGCGGTCTACGTAGGGCTTCGGCGCGTTCCAGTAGTATGGGTTGCGGCGCAGGGTGATGCGAAAGCCTGGCTCCCACCGCTCGACGAGAAAGGGCCCGGCGCCGACGCCCTCGGTGCCGAAGCGCGCGTCCCCGACGGCCTCGACGACCTCGCGCGGCACCACCGCGGCGAAGCGCAGCGCGAGCGCGTGGAGGAACGTTCGATCGGGCGCCGAGAGCCGCACCACGAGGGTGCGCGCGTCGGGTGTGACGAGCCCGCGGAGGTGCACCTCGCGGCCCTCGCGAAAGTCTTCGAAGCCCGCGATGAGCCGGTAGTTCTCAGCGCCCGGCGAGGGGAGGCGCCGCGGGTTGAGCATGCGCTCCCACGCGTACACGAAGTCGTGCGAGGTGACCGCGCGGCCGTTGCCGAAGCGCGCGGCGGGGCGCAAATGAAAGGTGTACGTGCGCCCGTCGGGGGCGACCTCCCACCGCTCGGCGAGGGCGGGCACCACCTCCGCGGTGCCCGTCGCCGAGTAGTCGACGAGGCACTCGTGGAGCATGCGCGTGGCGATCATCGCGGTGACGTCGGCGGTGAGGGCGGGATCGGCGGTGCCCACGTCGCCGTCCATCGCGAAGCGAAAGGTGCCGCCGCGGCGCGGGCCCGCGAGGCCGGCGCCCATGCGCTGCGGCCGCGCGTGCGGGTCGGCGCACGCGGCGAGCGAGAGCGCGGCGACGAGGGCGGCCTCAGCCCTTCGGGTCGAACGCATCGCGCAGGCCCTCGCCCAGGAGGTTGAAGCCCACCACCGTGAGCAGAATGGCGAGGCCCGGCGCGAGCGTGAGCCGCGGCACCGCGCGCGTGAGCGACTCGCTCTCTTGCAGCATCGAGCCCCACGACGCCGTCGGGGGCACAACCCCCACGCCGAGCATCGAGAGCGCGCTCTCGGCGATGATCATCTGGGCCACCACCGACGTGGCGATCACGATCACCAGGGTGGCCAGGTTGGGCAGAATATGTCGGGTGAGAATGCGCGCCGACGAGGCGCCGAGCGCGCGCGCGGCGAGCACGAACTCCTGCTCCTTGAGCTGGAGCGTCTTGGCGCGCACCTGCCGCGCGAGCGACAGCCACGAGAGGGCGCCGAGCACCACGAACACCACCCACAGCCCTGGCCTGCGCACGATGCGGTTGAGCGCCATCACCGTGAGCATGAAGGGAAAGGTCATGAGGGCGTCGACGAGGCGCATGAGGGCCGCGTCGGTGAAGCGCCCGAAGTAGCCCGCGACGAGCCCCACGGAGGTGCCGAGCACCACCACGATGGCCGTCGACGCGAAGGCCACGATGAGCGACACGCGACCGCCGTAGAGGAGCCGCGAGAGCTCGCAGCGGCCCACGGAGTCGGCCCCCAGCGGAAACTCGCGCGTGGGCCCGATGGGGACGCCCTGCGTGGTGAGCGTGCGCGACTTGAAGGGCGTGTTGGGGTCGTGCGGGGCGAGGAGGGGCGCGAGGGCCGAGAGCAGCACCGCCACGAGCACCATCACGAGCCCTGCGAGGGCGCCGCGGTTACGTCGGAAGCGGGCGACCGCGCGCGGGTCCACGAGGTCCATCGAACGAAACTTCTACGCCCCGTTCGATCGGTCGGGAAAGCGGAATCGCGAGGTGGCGCCGCATGGCCTCGGCCGTCGCCTCGGGCTGCTCGAGCGGGGGCGCGTGGCCCGCCCCGGCGATCACCTCGAGGCGCCCCGCGGGCAGCTCGTGCGCGAGGCGCTGACCGAGCGTGAGGGGCGCGCGCGGGCCGCGGTCGCCCCAGAGCACCAGGGTGGGGGCGCGCACCTTGGGGAGCCGCGGGCCGAGGGCGGCCACGTCGGCCTGCGCGCGCGTGAGCATGCGCCACTGGCACTCGCGCGCCTCGGGGAGGTTGAAGGTCTCGTACCAGTCGTCGAGGAGCGCGCTGTCGAAGCGAAACCCGGGCGCGAACACGTCGCCGCGGAAGTACCCGTGCAGCACCGAGCGGCCGTACACCTGCTTGAACACGAAGGGCCCGAGCACGGGCACCACCGCGAGGCGCGTGCGAAACGACTGCGGCGCCTCGACGGCCACGGTGCTCACCAGCACGAGGCGCTCGACGGACTCGGGCCGATCGGCGGCGAGGGTGAGCGCGATGAGCCCGCCGAGGCCGTGGCCGGCCACGTGGGCGCGCGGCGCCGCGACGCCCGCCAGGAGGTCGCACAGCGTGTCGGCCAGCGCGTCGCGGGTGAAGGGGTAGCGCGTAGGCTTCTCGCTCGCCCCGGCGCCCGGCAGGTCGGGCACGATGACCCGGTAGTGTTGCGCGAGCCGCTGCGCGACGGGCATCCACGCGCGGTGGTCGGTGAAGAGCCCGTGCACGAGGAGGAGCGGCGGCCCGCTGCCGGCCTCGTGGTAGCGCACGCGGATGCCGCGCAAGAGAAGATCGTGCGCGACGAACTCCGGCGGGGGAGCGGCGCCATTCGAAGGGGATTCACCCACGGCGCGACGACGCTACCACAGTCTGTGTGTGGTAGCGTGCGCGCCCATGTCTGTTGACATCGACATGCTGCGCGCGCGCCTGCGCGCAGGGGTTTCTGCCGCGCCGCCGTCGGTCTCCG
>CANMAT010000497.1 GCA_947494865.1 Deltaproteobacteria bacterium | reverse complement strand
TTCATCGGGTCGCGGGCCATCGTGGTCGAGGGCGTGTTCATCGAGCGCGAGGTGGTGCTCGGCGCGGGCGTTGTGCTCACCGCGAGCACGCCCATCGTCGACGTGACGGGCCCCGAGCCCGTGGAGTATCGCGGCCGCGTACCCGCCCGCTCGGTGGTGATCGCGGGCTCGCGCGTCAAGCGGTTTCCCGCGGGTGAGTTCGGCGTACCGTGCGCGCTCGTGATCGGGAAGCGCACCGAGAGCACCGACCGCAAGACCTCGCTCGAGCAGGCGCTGCGCGACCACGGGGTGTCGGTGTGAGCGACGCGCTCGAAGCCACGCTGCTCGAGCTGTGCGCCATCTCGTCGTTTACGGGCGAGGAGGGGGCGCTGTGCGATCACGTCGAGGCGGGGCTGGTGAAGCTCCTGGGGCGCGCCTGTGTGGCGCGCGACGGGCACAGCCTCGTGGTGACGCCGGCGGTGCCCGAAGGGCTCCCGAAGGTGGCGCTCGCGGGGCACTTCGACGTGGTGCGCACCGACCACGACGGGCCGCCGCGCATCGAGGGCGAGCGCATCTACGGCGCCGGCGCGGCCGACATGAAGTCGGGCCTCGCGGTGATGCTGCACCTGCTGCAAGACCTGCGAGACGGCTGGATTCCGCGGTACGCGCCCACGTTTGTTTTTTATGAGCGCGAGGAGGGGCCGTACCTCGAGAACCGCCTCGGCGACCTTCTCGAACACTTTCCCGCGCTCTCGAAGGTCGACCTCGCGGTGTGCCTCGAGCCGAGCTCCAACGTGCTCCAGCTCGGGTGCATGGGGAGCCTCCACGCGCGCGTTCGCTTTCACGGTCGCACGTCGCATAGCGCGCGGCCGTGGCAGGGCGAGAACGCCATTCACAAAGCCGCGCCGTTTCTGGCGAGGCTCGCCGCGCGCGAGCCGCACGACGTGGTGATCGACGGCATGCTCTACCGCGAGGTGATGAGCGCCACGCTGGCCGAAGGCGGACGCGGTCGCAACGTGGTGCCCGACCTCTTCACCCTCAACGTGAACTTTCGATTCGCCCCCGGGAGAACGCCCGAAGAGGCCGAAGACGAGCTCGCGATGATGGTCGCGGGCGACGCCACCATCGAAGTGTTCGACCGCTCTCCGTCTGCCTTGCCGCATCGGGTACACCCGCTTGTGGAAGCGCTCGAGACGCTGGGGGTTTCGTCGGTGGAGCCCAAGCAGGCGTGGACCGACGTGGCGCGCTTCGCGAGCGTGGGCGTGGCCGCGGTAAACTTCGGGCCGGGCACACAATCGCAGGCCCACCAGCGCAATGAGTGGACCGATCGCGGCGCCCTGGCCGACGGGATGGCACTCTTTCGCCGCTGGCTCTTCGAAAGGTGAGATCGACGCAATGCACCCTGCGATCACGTACACGCTCCTCACGCTCCTCGCGGGCGCGTTCGCCGGCGGCTGGTGGCTCGACGGACGGCCCGACGGCCACACGCTCGCGCGCTACCGCAAGTTCTCGCTCGTCGCGCAGGTGGGGGCGCTGCTGGGGGCGTTTCTGCTCTTGCGACCGGGCGAGAGCCCGCACGCGCGGCCCGACACCTTCGAAGCGGCGGTGGGCCACGGCACGCCCGCGCTGATTGACATGTACTCCACCAGTTGAGGACCTTGCCTGTTGGCAAAGCCGTCGGTCGACGGCCTCGAACGGAGTACGCAGGGTAGGCTCAACGTGGTGCGCGTCGACGTCGAGACGCCGTCGGCCGCGCTCGTGGCGTCGCGCTACGGGTATCGGTTTACGCCGACGTACATTCTCGTCGACCGCGAGGGGCGCGAGGTGTGGCGCCAGGTGGGCGGGTCGCCGCCGCACGACCTCATCGAAGCGCGCATCGCGCAAATGCACTGAGCGCGACGCACAGGGCGAGGCCTCACACCGCCGTGGCCAGCGCGCACTTGAGGTGAGACTCGGCCCCCGCCGCCGGGGGAAAATCGCTCGGCGCCGTGAGGTCGCGCACCTTCGCTTCGCGCTTCGCGTCGCGCGACGCCTCATAGAGCCAGCGGCGAAACTTCATGCGCACGATGCCCCGGTGGTTGGTGCACGCGAGGAGCATTCCGCCCGGGGCGAGCAGCGCGAAGCACGCCGCCGCGAGCTTCTTGTAATCGCTCTCGGCGGAGAAGCGCGACGTCTTGGTGGTCGCGTAGCTCGGCGGGTCGAGCACAATGAGGTCGAAGCGCTCGCGACGGCCCTTCGCGCCCGCGAGCCAGCCGAACACGTCGGCGCACACGAACACGTGCTGCTCGCCCTCGAGCCCGTTGGCCGCGAGGTTGCGCTTGCCCGTGTCGAGCGACGAGGGCGACACGTCGACGCTCACCGTACGCGCCGCGCCGCCCGCCGCCGCGGCCACGCTGAAGCTGCACGTGTACGCGAAGAGGTTGAGCACCGAGCGGCCCTTCGCGAGCTCGCGCACCTTCTTGCGGTTCTCGCGCTGGTCGAGAAAGAGCCCTGTTGAAAGGCCGTCGCCGAGGCGCACGAGGAACGTGAGCCCGTGCTCCTTCACGGTGAACTCGTCGGGCGCATTCTCGCCGCGGAGCGCGTGCGCGGGCGCCACCGCGTCGCGCCGCGTGTCGACGAGCGTGTTGGCCTGCTTGGGGCGAAACTTGGCGTACACGCCCTTTACGCCGAGGGCCATCACCGCGTCGAGCAGCGCCTCGTCGGCCTCGGGCGTGTAGAAGTGGACGAGCGCGTGGTCGTTGTAGAGGTCGACGTGCGCGCCCACGCCGTCGCCGTCGTGCGCGAGGCGAAACGCGGTGGTGTCGTCGTCGCTCGCTAGCTGGTAGCGCAGGTCGGCCGCGTCGCGCAGGCGCTGGTCGAGGGGCGTCGCGTCGGTGGCGCTCTCGAGCCACGTGGCGAACACGGCGGGAACGGGCGCGTGAAAGGTGACCTTCTTGCCCTTCGTGGGGTGCTCGAGCGTGAGGTCGCGCGCGTGCAGCATGAGCCGCGGCGCGGCCTCGCCGCCGTAGAGCGCGTCGCCCGAGAGGGGAGCGCCCATGGCCGCGCACTGCACGCGGAGCTGGTGCGTGCGGCCCGTCTCGGGGCGCAGCTCGAGGAGCAGCCGCAGGCCCTCGCGCGCGAGCACTTTATACTTCGTAATGGCGCGCACCGACTTCGGGGCGGGGCGGGCCGAGGGCACGAGCGCGCGCATGGCGCCGTCGTTTTCGGGGTCGGGCACGAGGTCGTGAACGAGCTCGCCCGCGTCGGCGATCTGCCGCGAGCACTCGGCCACGGCGACGTACACCTTTTCGACCTTGCGGCCCTCGAAGGCCGCGGCGAGGCCCTTGTTGGCCGCGCGCGAGCGGGCGAAGAGGAGCACCCCCGACGTGTCGCGGTCGAGGCGCTGGTGCACCCCGAGGTACTGGTCCGTGGGAGCGCCGCCATTGCGGGCCGCGAGCCAGCGCTGGAGGCGTGAGACGGCGTCGTCGTGGCGGTCGTGGTCGGGCGCGTGCGTCGAGATGCCCGCGGGCTTGTCGATGACGATCACGTCGCCGTCGTCGAGGAGCACCCGGGCGTCGCGCCACGGGGCGAAGAGTGCGTTGAGCATGGTGTTTAGAGCGCGATGGTTAGCACACGTCGCGGTGAACCCTACGGTCGAAGGTCGCGGGCGTGATAGAACGCCGCCCGTCGTGATGGAGAACACCGCCGCGCCGCTCTCGTCTCCCCTCGTTCGCATCGACGCGTTCGACCTCGAGGTGACCGTCACCGAGGTCGATGGGACGCGCTTTCGGCTGCGCTCCGCGGCGCCGTTGATGGCGTTCTCCCGGCCGTCGTTTCCGCTCTTCGAGCGGTGGATGAGCCACGGTACGCTCACCCTGCGCGCGCACGGCACGGCCTCCTCGGTCTTCGACGCGCGCGTCGCCGTTGAGGGTGTTGGCGTGGGCGCCATCGCCACCGTGTCGATGAACGCCGCGGGCGACTTCTCGCTCACCGCCACCGTTCCGTTGAAGGATCTCGCGTCGCGCGCGGGGCTCAACGTGCGCGTCGGCCTCGTGATTGCGCCGGGCGATCGCACCGTCACGCTCTTGCGCGCCGACCTCGTGGCCGCAAAGCCCGCGCCGCCCTTCATCGCATCCCTCGACCTGCGCGAGGCGACAGACTCGCTCCTCGTGAACGCGCCGGAGCGCAAGCTCTTCGACCTGCAGACCCCCGAAGAGGGCTTCTGGGTAGGCACCGGGCGTTGGCGACTGCGACTGCTCGTCGACTGGGAGCGCACCGAGGTCGAGGGCGAGGGGGCCTGGTCGCTCGACGCCCGACCGCTGCGCGTGGAGCACAACCACAGCGCCGCGAACGATCCCTC
>CANMAT010000496.1 GCA_947494865.1 Deltaproteobacteria bacterium | reverse complement strand
GATGTCAATCGCGCGCTGCACGGCGACGGGGTCCGAGCTCGCGATGTTGACCGTGCCGTCGTCTTGAATGTCGATGGCCACGCCGGTCTGGTCCACGATGCCCTTGATCGTCTTGCCGCCGGGGCCGATCACCACGCGAATCTGGTCGGGCTTCACCTTGATGCTGGTGATGCGCGGCGCGTACTTCGACAGGTCCGACCGGTGCGTCGACAGCGTGGTGAGCATGCGGTCGAGAATGTGGAGCCGCGCGTCGCGCGCCTGGCGCAGCGCCTTGTCGAGGATCTCCCGCGAGAGGCCCTCGATCTTGATGTCCATCTGAATGGCGGTCACGCCCTTGCGGGTGCCGCACACCTTGAAGTCCATGTCGCCGAGGTGATCCTCGTCGCCGAGAATGTCGGTGAGCACGGCCACCTTGTCGTTCTCTTTGATGAGGCCCATGGCGATGCCCGCCACCGGGGCGCGAATGGGCACGCCCGCGTCCATGAGGGCGAGGGTGCCGCCGCACACGGTGGCCATCGAGCTCGAGCCGTTCGACTCGGTGATCTCGCTCACCACGCGAATGGTGTACGGAAACTGCTCGTTGGTGGGCATCATGCGAACGAGGGCGCGCTCGGCGAGGTTGCCGTGGCCGATCTCGCGGCGGCCGGGGCCGCGCAGGGGCTTCACCTCACCGACCGAGTAGGGCGGGAAGTTGTAGTGCAGCAGAAAGCGCTTCCACCGCTCGCCGGTGAGGGCGTCGATCTTCTGCTCATCCTGCGAGGTGCCGAGCGTCGCGGTCACGATGCCCTGCGTCTCGCCGCGGGTGAAGAGGGCCGAGCCGTGCACGCGCGGGAGCCAGCCGACCTCGGAGGCGATGGGGCGCACGGTGACCGTGTCGCGGCCGTCGATGCGCATCCCGGTGTCGACCACCATCGTGCGAATCGTGTGCGACTGCAGGTCGTGAAACACCTGCTTGATGAACTTCTCCTCGCCCGGAAACTCGGGGAGAAGGGCCTCGACGGTGGCCTTCGAGGCGGCCTTCACCTTGCCGTAGCGCTCCTGCTTGACGCGCGTGCGGGCGGCCTCGGCGAGGGGCGCGGAGGCCACGTCGGCGACGCGGCGCACCATCTCGTCGGAGGGGCGCTTGGGGTTGAACGCGCGCTTCGGGCGGCCCACCGCTTCACGCAGCCGCTCCTGCAGCTCGATGAGGGGCTGCACGCTGCGGTGCGCGAACATGAGGGCCTCGATGAGGTCGTCTTCGGACACCTCGTCGGCGCCGCCCTCGACCATCACGATGGCGTCGCGGCTCGCGGCCACCACGATGTCGAGGTCGCTCTTCTCGGTCTGCTCGAAGGTCGGGAAGGCGATGAACTTGCCGTCGACGCGGCCCACGCGGACGCCCGCGATGGGGCCCGCCCAGGGGATGTCGGACATGTGAATCGCGGCGCTCGCGCCCGTGAGGGCGAGCACGTCGGAGGGGTTCACCTTGTCGACCGAGAGCACCGTCGCGGTGACCTGCGTGTCGTAGCGGTAGCCGTCGGGGAAGAGCGGGCGGCACGGGCGGTCAATGAGGCGCGACGTGAGGATCTCCTCGTCGCGGAGGCGGCCCTCGCGCTTGAAGAACCCGCCGGGGATCTTGCCCGCGGCGAAGGTCTTCTCGATGTAGTCGCAGCTCAGGGGAAAGAAGTCGATGCCGGCGCGCTCGTCGGCGCTCGAGCACACGGTCACGAGCAGCATCGTGTCGTTGATCGAGATGAGAATCGAGCCGTGCGCCTGCTTGGCGAGGCGGCCCGTCTCGAGGGTCACGGTGACTGAACCGATCTCTACGCTCTCACGGATGATGGACATGCGAACTCCTGCGCGTTGCGCGGTTTGAAGACCTGCGGTGAGCGCGCGAACACTGCGGCCGCCGATGGCCGTCGTTCGGTGTCCTCGGTTCCTGAGCACGTAGATCCCGCGGCGGGGAGCGTATCGTGCGCACGAAGCGAAGACCGGAGCGACGGGCGTGCTCTCGGTGGGGCGATCAGGTCGCGCGGGTGCCGATGCGCGAACGCCCTGCCTACGAGAGACAGGGCGTTCGGGGTGTCACTTGCGGAGGTTGAGCGCGCCGATCACCGTGCGGTAACGGGCGACGTCGGACTTCTTGAGGTACTCGAGGAGCCGGCGGCGCTGGCCCACGAGCTTGAGGAGACCGCGACGCGAGTGGTGATCCTTCTTGTGGGTCTCGAAGTGACCCGTGAGCTGCGAAATACGCGCGCTCAGCAGGGCGATCTGCACCTCAGGGGAGCCCGTGTCGGACTCGCTGGTGCGGAACTTCTCGATGATCTCGGCCTTCTTGACAGAGTGCAGCATAACGTCTCTTCGTCCTCTTCGAAAATCGGCGGCGGAGTATGTTCGATCCGCGGCGGGTGTCAATCGCGTTCCAGGTGTGGTAGTGGGCGTCGCACCCGTTACTCGGGAAGCGGCTTCTACAGGAACCGGGCAGCCCGCGTCTACATCCCCTGGGCAACGAACTGCCTTCACGCGCAGTTCCACTACGAGCACCCAAGAGCATGTTCGAAGTACTCAAACGATACTCGCAGACCCTCTTTATGGTGATTCTGTTGGCGACCGTGGTCGCCTTCGGACTCAGCTGGGGCCCCGGCTCCCGCGGCTGCTCCGAAGGCAAACTCGCCGTCACGCACGTCGCCCAGGTCTACGGTCGCACCATCTCCGAAACGGAGTACACGTCGACCTTCTCGGTGCTCCGTCGCATCGGGCAGCGCGACGAGGAGAACCCGGCGATCACCGGCGCCATCCGTCAGGGCGCCCTCGACGGCCTCATCGAGCGCGAGCTCCTCGCGCACGAGGCCGAGCGCCTGGGCTTCCGCGTCACCGACGATGACGTCAACGCCGAGTTCCGCAAGTGCCGCTTCTACCTCTCGGTAGGCAACGGCGCCGAGACCGCCATCGGCGTGCAGTCGGGCCCCATCCCCCCGATGATCATCTCGCCCCGCGCCTGCAGCGAGAACAACACCACCGAGTTCTCCTACGAGGCCTTCGAGCGCCTCTCGCGGCGCATGTTCGTGCGCACCGTGCCCGACCTCCGCGAGTCGACGCGGCGCGAGATCCTCGCCCAGCGCATGCGCGAGTCGGTGGTCTCGACGGTGCAGCTCTCCGACGAAGAGCTCTGGCGCGACTACCAGCGCACCCACGACCAGATGGCCGTGAAGTACCTGCGCTTCACCCTCGCGTTTTACCGCGACCTCGTGCGCGACGACAACGCCGCCGACGTGGCCGCCTGGGCGGGCCAGCACGCCGAAGACGTCAACCGCATGTTCGAGCGCCGCCGCGACACGCTGCGCGGCCTGCAGCGCGAGCTGCGCGTGCGGCACATTCTCTTGAGCTTCCCCGAGGGAGCCACCGACGCGCAGAAGATCGAGACGCGCGCCAAGGCCGCCGCCGTGGCCGCGCGCCTCGCCGCGGGCGAAGACTTCGTGCGCCTCGCGCGCCTCTACTCGGGCGACCCCGGGAGCTGGCGCACCGGCGGCGACATGGGCTGGCAGTCGCACGACGCGCAGGAGCGCCTCGTGGCCCCCTTCCGCACGGCCATGAACGCCCTCGCCGTCAACGCCATCTCGGCCCCCGTCGAGACCGAGTTCGGGCTGCACATCATTCAGGTCACCGGCGCCCGCGAGGGCGACGTGCCCGAGGGCGAGGCCAAGCGCGACATCGCCCGCACCCTCTACCGCGAGGCCCGCGCCGCCGAGCTCGCGGGTGAGGCCGCCCGCGCGTCGCTCGCCCGCATCCGCGGCGGCGCCGACATCGCCACCGTGGCCCGCGACCTGCGCGCGGCGGCCCTCCGCGAGTTCTACCGCGGTGATGTGCCCGCCGCGGAGACCCTCGCCGGCAACGTGACGCTCGCCCCCGTCGAGCGCACCGACCTCGACGCCCCCGAGCTCAAGGAGAGCGAGCAGTTCACCCGCAACGGCATGGTGCTCGCTGACGTCGACCGCCCCGACGTGCTCACCCAGGCGGCGTTTCAGCTCACCGACGCGCAGCCCCTCGGCGGCGAGGCCCTTCACGTGGGCGACGACTGGTTCATCCTGCGCTTCAAAGACGGCAGCCGCACCACCGCGACGCGCGAAGAGTTCGCCCGCCAGCGGCAGGAGCAGCTGAGCCAGACCTCGATGCTCGGCGCCCGTCAGCGCCAGGCCCTGGTGCTGTACATCACGCACCTGCGTCAGGAGGCCGAGCACGCCGGCCAGGTGCGCCTCGGCAACTCCGAGCGCATCCGCGCCCCGCAGCCCGGCGCCAACGCCGAGTCGCAAGACGAAGACCAGAATTGACCGCACGCGGCCCCGCAG
>CANMAT010000495.1 GCA_947494865.1 Deltaproteobacteria bacterium | reverse complement strand
TTGGAAACGCCGCTGTGCGAAGGGTGCGCAGCGCGCGCACTCGGGTCGCAGGGTGCACCCGCTCGCGGCGGGTGCCTCAGCGGGACGGCGGGGCGACGGTGACGGGGCGGCGCACGCGCTCCTGCGAGGCGACGAAGAGGTCGCGCGCGAGGCTCTGAACGCGGTGCACGAAGGCGGGGTCGTTCCACACGGCGCCGTGCGAGCCGAACTCGTGGCGGAGCATCGTAGTCACGATCTTCTCGGCGTCGCCCTCGCTCAAGATCTCGTCGGCGCAGAGGGCGGTCACATAGGCCTGGTGGTCGTAGAGGTCGTACGCGGCGCCCTCTTCACCCACGAAGCACATCGGGTCGTGGTGCACCCACAGACCCCGCACATGTGAGACGAAATCGGCCGCCACGGGGCGCGTCGAGGCGCGCTCCAAGGGTCGCTGCGCCCGTGCCAGCAAGGGTGTGTGTGACATCAATGGCCCTCCGCGTTGCGTTGGAAACCAATTCCGATTTTTGAGACGCACGCACGTTCACCGCGCCCAACTCATTGCACCCTACAACTTTCAGACAGACCTTGGGAAGCGCGCCCCTTGATTTTTGACAGCGGCGTTCGATTACCGGTCGCTGCGCTGGCGCGGATGTCGAGAAACGGGCGCCGTGGGGCTACACTCGCGCATCTTCACATGTGCGAACTGCTTGGGATGGACTGCAACACCCCGACCGACCTGGTGTTCTCGTTCCGCGGTTTCTCGATGCGCGGGGGGTGCACGGGGCCGCACGCCGACGGGTGGGGCCTGGCCTTCTATGAGGGCCGCGCCGCGCGGCTCTTCCTCGACCCGGGCGCGTGCGCGGCGTCGCCGCTCGCCGAGTTCTTCAAGCACACGCCCGTGAAGACGCTGCAGGCCGTGGCCCACATTCGCAAGAAGACCCGCGGCCGCGTGAAGCTCGCCAACACGCACCCCTTTCAGCGGGAGCTCTGGGGACGCCACTGGGTCTTCGCCCACAACGGCACCGTGCGCGACGCGGGCGCGCTCAAGCTCGGGCGCTTTCAACCCGTGGGCACCACCGACAGCGAGCACGCCTTCTGCTCGCTGCTCGAGTCGCTGCGGTCGTCGTTTCGCGAGGCCCCGCCGCGCCCCGACGCGCTCTGGGAGGCCGTCGCGCACGAGGCCGGGCGCATCGCCCGCCGGGGCACCTTCAACTTCGTGATGGGCAACGGCGAGTACCTCTTCGCGCGCTGCGACACGCGCCTCTGCCACATCGTGCGAAGGTACCCCTTCGGCCGCGCCACCCTCAAAGACGAAGACGTGACCGTCGACTTCGGCGCCGTCACCACCGAGCGCGACCGCGTCGCCGTCATCGCCACAGCGCCCCTCACCGTCGACGAGACGTGGACCCACGGCGACCCCGCGACGCTCTGGGTCTTCAAGCGCGGGCGCCTCGTGGCCACGCTGCCGAGCGGCGTGCCCATCGCGCGCAAGCCCCCGCGGCACCTCCGCGCGACCGCCGCCCCGTGAAGCTCCGCACGCGCTTCGTGCTCGCGATGCTCGCGTGCGGCCTCGCGCCGCTCGTGGGCGCCGGCGCCCTCGCCCGCGCGCGACTCACGCAGCGCTATGAGCAGGCCGACACCGACCGGCGCACCGCCGCCCTCGCCCGCGTCGAGCGCACCCTCGTCGAGCGCGCGGCGGCGCAGCAGCGCGCCCTCGACCGCTTCTGCCAGCACGACTACCTCGTCGACCGCACGCTCCTGCAGCTCGAGACGCGGCAGCTCACCGACGAGGCGCGCGGCGAGCTTGCGGCCGTGATCCCCGAGATGCGCGCCTCCTTCGGCTTCGACGCCCTCGCCATCGTGCGCAGCGACGGCATGGTGCTCGCCAGCGCGCACTACCCCGGTCAAGCGGGCTCGCGCGACGCCGACACCTGGCGCCTCGCAGCCGCGCGCCGGGGCGACGCGTGGTGGGTGCGGCGCGTGCGCTTCCGCGCGACCAACGGGCCCGTCGACCGGCTCGTGCTCGAGAGCTCGTGCACGCGCAGCCGCGGAACGGCGGCGGTGGCCGTGGCGGGCGGCGTGGCCGTCGACGACCGGCTGCTCGCGCAGATCGGCGGCGACGACGTGGTGAGCGCGCGCCTCGTCACGGGCACCGAGGCCGCCTCCGTGGGGGGCGCCGCGCTCCGCAGGGTGCTCACGCTGCGAGGGCCCGACGGCGCCGTGCTCGCCGCGGTGGTGTTCGAATCGAGCGACCGGGCCCTGCGCGCCCTCATGCGCGACCTCGACGGGCTCACGCTCGCGAGCGCGCTCTTCGCGACCGTCGTGGCGGTGCTGCTCGCCGTGCTGCTGGCGCCGCCGCTCGCGCGCCCCATCGGCGAGGTGGCCGCCGCGGCCGACCGCATCGCCGCGGGCGAGCGCAACGTGCAGATCGACGTGCGCGCAGGCGGCGAGGTGGGGCGCCTCGTGGCGGCGTTCAACCACATGACCCGCGAGCTCACGGCGTCGGACACGCGCCTCCGCAGGGCCGTGCGCGCCGCGGCGTGGAGGGACATCGCGCGGCAGATGGCGCACGAGATCAAGAACCCGCTCACGCCCATTCGTATGGCCGTCGAAATGCTTCGCAAGGCGCGCGAGCGGCAGCTCCCCGACTTCGACGAGCTCTTCGAAGAGGAGACCCGCATCGTGCTCGACGAGGTCGAGCGGCTCCGTCGGCTCGTCGAAGATTTCTCGCGCTTCGCCCGCGCGCCGAAGCCCAACCCGCAGCCCCTGTCACTCCCCGAGGTGGTCACGCACGTGGTGGAGCTCCACGCGGGCGCCGCCGCGCCAGTGTCTCAGCGCGTCGAGGGAGTGGGCGAGTTTCCGCTGCTGCGCGCCGACCGCGACCAGCTCACGCAGGTGCTCGTAAACCTCGTGGCCAACGCCTGCCACGCGGCCGACGAGCGCGCGACGAAGGACCCGTCGCGAGGCCCCGCGCGCGTGTCCGTGACCGTCTCGCGCGCGGGCGACGGCTTCGCGCGGGGGAGCGTCGAAGACAACGGCGGCGGCATCGCGCCGGCGGTGATGGAGCGCCTCTTCGAACCCTACGTGACCACCAAGGCCGGCGGCACGGGCCTCGGGCTCGCCATCGCGTATCGCATCGTGAGCGACCACGGCGGCACCCTCGCCGCCGAGACGTCGCCCGCGGGCACGCGCTTCACGGTGCGCGTGCCCTTCGCGGGCCCGAGCCCGCTCGACGCGCACACCGCGCCCGAGACAGGCCTCGCAGGGTAGCTATCAGACCTCGTGAACGATGGGCTCGCGGTTCTTGATGAACCGATCGATGAGCTTCCACGCCTCGGGCGAGGCCTGGGTGATCTCGACGCCGAGGCCCGGCGTCTGCTCGCTGTTGCCCTTGGGCTCGCGCTTCCACCGCACGATGCCGCGCACCTCTGCGGTGAGCGAGCCCGGGAAGGCGATCACCACCTCGCAGGGCGTGCTCACCGAGAGGGCGCCGAAGGTGGCCACGAAGATGCCGCCGTGGTCGCGAATGTCGCCGAGAAAGTTGGTGTAGAACGTCGACTCGGAGTGCACGTCGAGTTCGACCTCGATGCGCGGCAGGCCGTTGGGGCCCATCGGCACCTTCGCGGCCGTTTCGGGGATCACGCTGCGCAGGGGCTCGTGGTGGGCCGTCTCGACGTGGCGCTGGGGCATCGGCGCGGCGGTGGCGGCCACGGGAGGCGCGGCGGTGGCGGCCACGGGAGGCGCGGCGTGGTGCACGAGGGGAATGGGTGCCGCCGCGGGCTGCACGAGGGGCACCGGCGCGGCCGCGGGCTGCACCAGGAGCACCGGCGGGGCCTCGCGCTGCGCGGGCGCAGGCGCGGGGGGCTGCGAGAGCGGCACGGGCTGCTGCGTGGCGGGGTCGAGGATCTGGTGCTCGCGAATCGAGGCGAAGATCATCCCCAGCGACTGCGCGATGGCCGCGGTGGCGTCGGGCACGCCCGCGACCGACTGATCGACGGCCTGCATGCGGCTGAGCGTCTCTTGCAGCACGGCGCGCGCGGCGAAGAGCAGCCCCGGGTCGCCCGTGCCGCGCTCGACCTGGAAGAGCGGCCCCATCGCGCGCGCGAGCCCCGAGGCGATCTCGAGCACCGGCGCGGGGAGGTTCGGATCCTGCTGGAGCGCTGCGAGCGAGGAGGCGAGGCGCTGACGGGCTGCGCCGGCGGTCGCGGCGATCGGGCTCGTGGTCATGAGGTTCTTCTCGTTGAAAATCGTCGTGAGCGATGGAGCGATCGTGGCGGGCGCCGACGGGCTGTACCCGCCGCAGGCGCGCACCGGCCGCGAGACTACAGCGCCACCGCCGCGACGATCAACGCGATCGTTCAGAGCTCG
>CANMAT010000494.1 GCA_947494865.1 Deltaproteobacteria bacterium | reverse complement strand
CCCTGCGCGGCGAGGGCGGTGCGCAGGGCGGCGCTCCGCTCGGCGGAGAAGCCCCATAAGGCGACGCGCGGCGAGGGGCCGACGTCGCCCGCGGGGCCTTCGAGCGTGGGCGCTCGGGGTGTCGGCGCGAGGGCGCGCTCGTCGCGCGAGAGGCCCGCGGAGCGAGCGCGCTCGGCGGCGTCGCGGGCCGCGAGCGAGGTGCTGTCGACGCCGTGCGCGGCGCGCTGGAGGGCGTCGCGAAACTCGGCTGCGGTGGGGCGTCGCTCGGGGCGCTTGGAGAGCGCCCGCAGGGCGAGGGCTTCGAAGCCCGTGGGCACCTCGCGCGGCGGCGGGCGCTCGGCGAACGAGGGCGGCTGCGCGAACATCTGCTGCGAGATCACCTCGGCGGCGCTGCGGCCCTCGAAGGGGGGCAAGCCCGCGAGGAGCTCGTACAGGATCACCCCCACGGCGTAGATGTCGGTGGGCGCGCCGACGTTGCGGCCCGTGCACTGCTCGGGCGACATGTACTGCGGCGTGCCGCGCACGGTGCCCGCCGCGGTGAGCTTGTCGACGCCGGTCTCTTCGAGGAGCGCGATGCCGAAGTCGAGCACCTTCACCCGGTCGGTGCGGTCGCCCGCGTCGAGGAGCATCACGTTGTCGGGCTTGAGGTCGCGGTGCACGACGCCCATCGCGTGGGCGGCCTCGAGCACCTGGAGAACCTGGTCGACGATGCGCACCACGCGCTCGAAGGGGAGCGTGTTGCCGCCGGCCGTCACCTGCGACGCGAGGCTCACGCCGCGGAGGAGTTCCATCACGAGAAAGAGCTCGCCCTCGTGCTCGCCATAGTCGATCACCGACACCACGTTGGGGTGCCGCAGCCGCGCGAGCACCACGGCCTCGCGGCGAAAGCGCGCGCGGAACTCGGGCTGCGCCGACCATTCGGGCAAGAGGAACTTCACCGCCACGGGCTCGCCGAGCTCAACGTGCAGGGCGCGGTACACCCTGCCCATTCCCCCCGCGCCGAGGAGGGCCTCGAGGCGGTACCGGCCCGCCACGAGCTGGCCCACGCGGGCGTCCTCCGCGCCGTGGCCGCACGCCGGGCAGGGCGCGTCGGGCTCCGCGAGCGTGCCGCAGTGGGTGCAGGCGCTCCCGTCGTCGACCACCATGCTCGCGCGCGTGTGCGGCGCGTGGATGGTTGTCATCGAGCCGCGCAGGAGCAAGTCGTCCTTGGGGTCGGTCACGGGGTCACCTCGTAGATTTCGACGAGCTCGCGCTTGCCTCGCAGCGGGTGGGCGCCGAGCGGGTTGTAGGTGAAGCGCGATCCGACCGCGCGCACGACCGCCCCCGTGGCGAGCGTCTGCCCGCCGCGCGCGAGGCCCTCGAGCCGCGCCGCGATGTTCACCACGTCGCCGATCACGGTGTACTCCATGCGGCGCTCGCTCCCCAGGTTGCCCACCAGCGCCTCGCCGCAGTTCACCCCCAGGCCGAGCGCCACGTCGAGGCCGTACGAATCCTTCCACGCGGGGGCGCTCGCCTCGACGAAGCGGTGGATGTCCTCCGCCGCGGCGAGGGCGCGCGCGGCGGGCGCGTCGGGCCCCGCGGTGAGCGCGTCGCGCGGGTCGCTGCCCGTGCCGAACACGGCCATCACACAGTCTCCGAGAAACTTGTCGACCATGCCCCCGTGGCGAAAGACCACCTCGGTGAGCACGGTGAAGAGCTCGTTTAGAAACGCCACCACGCGCTCCGGGGGCGCCCCCTCGGAGAACGCCGTGAACGACGCTACGTCGGCGAAGAGCACCGTCACCTCGCGGCGCGCGCCGCCGAGGGCGAGCGACTTCTCTCCGCGCGCCACGGCCAGCGCCACCTCCGACGGGAGAAAGCGCGCGAGGTCGCTCTCGACGCGCGCCCTCCGCGCGATCTCCGCCTCGCTCTCCTGGAGCTGGTCGGCCATGCCCTCGAGGGCGTCGCCCAGCGACTCGAGCTCGTCGCCGGTCTTCACCGTCGAGCGCTCGGCGAAGCGCCGCGCGGCGTAGGCGCGGGTGAGCGCGTCGAGCAGTTCGATGGGGCGCGTGGTGCGCCGCGCGAGCCACGCGCCGAGGGCCGTCGCGAGGAGCACACACCCGAAGGCCCCCCAGGCGAGCACGCGCTGCGCGTCGGTGAGCGCGCGGTAGGCCTCGCGCTGCGTGCGGCGCACGGCGATGAACCACTGCATTCTCCGAAGGGCGCGGTAGGCGCCCACCATGGGCTCGCCGTGGTCGCGGTACTCCATCGAGAGGGTGAGGTCGTGCTGGTCGCGGTCGCGCTGGGCCCGAAGAAAGCCAGCGCTCTGAAAGATGTCGCGGTGCGCGAGCGAGGTGCCCACGGGCCCGACGCCGGGCACGAGGAGCCGCAGGTCGGCGTCGACGACGATGAGCCTGCGCGCGGTGTCATACTGCCGCACCGACACCTGATCGACGAGCGTCGCGAGCCAGGCCGGGTCGAGCGTGGCGATCACCCACGCGCGCACCTGCCCGTCGTCGCTGAGCGCCTCGGCGTAGCGCAGCGCGACGCCCGCGGGCGTGAACTCGGCCGGGAGCCACGCACCCGTCGCGGTAGGGCTCTGCAAGAGAATGTCGGGCACGCGCGCGAGCGGGGGAAAGAGCCGCTGCCCCTCGGCGCTGCGGTAGATGGTGTCGACGCGCTCGCCCGACGGCGCGTACACGGCCAGGTGTAGGAGGGCAACGGCGCGCGCGGTGGCGTCGCGGGCCTGGCGAACGCGGGCCTCGGGGGGCCCTGCCGCTGCGTCTACGAGCGCGCGCCCCACGCGGTGCGTGGTCTCTTCCGCGTACTCGATCTCGGTGACGATGGAGCGCGACGTGCCGTCGAGAATGCTGAGCTGGAGTTCGCGCTCGGTGTCGGCGAGCCCCGCGCGCACCGTGTGAGCCGTGACCCACGCGAGCACCACCAGCGGCAGCGCCGCGACGAGCAGGAGCGCGGCCGTCAGGCGTGCGCGGAGCGACACGCGGCGCGCGGCGCGGGCGAGGGGTGGATCTTTCACGGCGCGCGGGAGGGTAGGCGATCTGCCATCGTCACGGTACGGGTTTTGACCGGCTCGCAACACGCCTGTCGCGCGTGCGCGTTCTGGTACAAGCGCCACGCGGTCCGCAGGGCCTCTCAGCGCATCATGCGCGGGCGCGAAGCGGTTCGAGGTGCGTGACAAGGTCGCGCACGATGGCGGGCGTGTCGGCCTCGTCGGGGAGGCTGAAGCGCCGCGTGGTTCCGTCGCGGAGCACGAGCACGAGGTCTTCGGCGGGGTCACGGCTCCACCCGCCGGGCGGGAGTTCGCTGCGGGCCTCGGCGAGGTCGGCGAGGGCGAAGGTCTCGACGGCGGCGGGGTCGCGGTGCACCACCAGCGAGCGGTTGGCGGGCACCACCTCGACGCGGCGCGCGACGCGCGACGAGAGCGCCGTTGTGAGCATCGCGCACGACACGGCGACGCCCAGGAGCGCGGCGGGGGCGCTCACCGCGCCGAGCGGCCCCTCGCGGGCGGCCCAGCGAATGAACGACATGAACGCGCACAGCGTAGCGCCGGTGGCGAGCGAGACGACGGCCTTCCACGCGGGCGAGGTGCGCGGGCTGTCGAAGAGAACGCCGTCGTCGGGCTGCGGGTCTTGATCGCGCATTGGGGGAGGCGATGCGAGCGCGGCTACGACTCGATCTCGCTGTCGTCGAACTCGATGAGGTCGATCTCGGTGACGACGGGCTTCGTCGCGCGCGGAACGGGCGGCGGCGGCGGCCGCTGCGGCGGCGTCGGGGGCGGGGCGCGCAGCAGGGGCGGCGGCTTCACCGACGGGGGCTTCACCTCGTTGATAAGATCCGAGAGGTCGAGCTCGAGGTTCTCGTGCTGCTCGATGGCGCGACTCGGGGCGCGCACCGGCGCGCGGGGCGGCGCGGTCGGGGCGCGCGGAACCGGAACGCCCGTCGAGAGCGTGAGACGCGGAACCGACGCGCTCGGCGGCGGCGGCGAGCCTACGGCGAGCTCGGGTTCCATCTCGAACATGAGCTCGCCGAGGTCGCCACCGTCGCCGGGCTTCGCTTCGAGGGCCGGCGGGTGCGACGAGGGCGCGCGCTCCATGAGCACGTCGTCGCTCTCGAACGACATGAGCGCCTCGTTCTCGGGCGCGTCAGGCGTCGAAGCGGGCGTAGCGTCGACCTCGGGCTCGTCGACGAGGTTCGGAAGGTCGTCGATGAGCTCAGGCGCGGCGACGACAGGCGCAGACACAACATCCGAGGGTGCAACCGCTTCGACGGGAGCCACGGAGGCTGCAACATCCGGTGCAACCGCTTCGATGGGAGCCACGGAGGCTGCAACATCCGGTGCAACCGCTT
>CANMAT010000493.1 GCA_947494865.1 Deltaproteobacteria bacterium | reverse complement strand
TTGTTGTTGTATCGAGCCGTCGGCGCGCGCGTGGCCCGAAGCGGCAGGACGTGTAGCTTCGTGAGTGTGAGCGGTCAAGCATCGTGCTCGCAATAATTCGGGTGATTTCAAGGCAGTTCGACGCATCGCGGGTTTAGCAAGATGGGGGCCACGGGCGCGCTCTCCCACGCGCGAGGCCCATGTTTTTCGGCGCCTCCGCGAATCGTGGTAGCTGCCGGGCACGCCGATGCGCTCCTCGCACGCACTCTCGCTCGCCGCGGTCGCCCTCGCGCTCGCGCCGCTGTTCGTGGCCTCCGCGGACCCGTGGCCTTCCCTCACCATCCCCGCGCAGAACGCCCGCGACGCGCGCGCTCCGACGCCGCGTCCGCCCGCGGGCGACGTCGACGTTCGCGCTCGCCACCTCGTCGACGCGCTGCGCACCGGCGCGCCCGCCGAGGTCGCCGCCGCGGCGGACTTCTTTCTCGCGCGTGAGCCCTTCCTCGCGATCAAGGACATGTCGGGCGCGGCGGGCTACTTCTCGACCCTCACGCGCGCCTACCGAAGAGACATCGAGGCGTACCGGCGCGAGGTTCCAGGCCTCGCGGGCGCCACGTTCGCGCGCTTCGAACTCTCTCGCGCTTGCGCGTGGATGTCAGTCGGCCGCGAGGCCAACCGGCTCCCCTACTGGTCGTGTTACCGCTCGCGGCTCTTTGTCACCGTCGGCGGTCGCGAGCGCGCGCTGCCCGTTCACGTGATGATCAACTGGGGCGACCGCTGGCACGTGACGCACCTGCGCCCCTGGCACTAGCGAGAAGGCCCCATTGCGCGGCCGTCATTGACGGCAGAGGGGCAACGACGTAGGGGAGAGAGTAACCCCATGAGCAAGCCCGAAGTACGCTCGTACGAAGAGTTCTGGCCCTTCTATGTGCGCGCTCACAGCAAGCGCCTCACGCGGCAGGTGCACTTCGTCGGCACCGCTTCGGCCCTCGCGTGCCTCGCCGCCTTCGCCATCACGCGGCGCCCGCGCTACCTGCTCCTCGCGCCCTTCGCGGGCTACGGCCCCGCGTGGTATTCGCACTTCTTCATCGAGGGCAACGTGCCGGCCACCTTCGGCAACCCCCAGTGGTCGCTGCGCGGCGACTTCGAAATGTTCGTCCGCATGATCACTGGCACCATGGACGCCGAGGTCGAGCGCCACTGCCGCCCCGAGGCCTCTCCCGAGGCGGCCGAGCGCGCGCCCGCGGAGGCCGCCGCGCCTGCGGTCGACGCGACGCCAGACCCCACGCTCAACTAAACCGCCACCGCCTTCGCGCTCGCTCTCCCCAATGGCCGACCCTCTGCCCTCGCGATCGATCGCACGGAGGCACCTCGCGATCGCCTGCGTGGCGGTGAACGCGCTCGTGTTTGTGCTCTCGCGCCCGGCCCTCATGGCGAAGGGCCTCCACGACCTCATCGGCGTGGTTTTTCTCGGCGCCGCCATGCTCGGCGTTCGCTACGACGACGACGACACCGAGCGCTACGGCGTGCGCCTCGGGGGCATCTTTCCGGGCTCGGCGGGCGACCCCCGCTCGCTCGTCCGAACGGTATGGGAGGCGGCGCCCTCGGCGCTGCGCGAGCTCGGCGTAGCGGGCCTCGTGGCCGCGCTGGTGCTGCCCGTGTACTCGGCGCTCTGGCCGCTCTTGAACCGCCCCATCGCGCCGCGGCACTTCGCCCTCGACGCCGACCGTTGGCGCGAGATCGCCACCGAGCTCCTCGCCGTGGCCTTCACCGAAGAGATGTTCTTTCGGGGCTTCGTGCAGACCCGCGCGGGCGACGCGCTCGGGGTGCCCGCGCAGCGCCCGCCGTGGCGCGACGGGGCGCGCGTGGTGGTGATCACCGCGGCCCTCTTCGCCCTCACCCACGTCGTGGTCGACCCGACGGCGGCGCGCGCGGCGGTGTTCTTCCCGGGCCTCGTGTTCGGCGCGCTGCGCTACGCGCGCGGCGGCATCGGCGCCTCGGTGGCCCTGCACGCCACGTTCAACCTCTGGGAGCGATACCTCGAGGGGCGATGACGCGCGCGTGCCTCTTCGACCTCGACCGCACCCTGGTGCGCGTGAACACCGCGTCGCTCTTCACCCGCTGGCAGGTGCGCGAGGGCGAGGTGCGGCGCCGTGACGGCCTGCGCGTCGCGTGGTGGATCGCGCGCTACACCCTCGGGCTCATCGACGCCGAGGCCATCGCGCGGAGCCTCGTGCGCCCGATGAAGGGCCGCGACGAGGCGCGCTTCGCGGGGCGCGTCGAGCGCTGGGTGCGCGACGAGGTGCTCCCCCACGTGGCCCCCTTGGCCCGCGACGAGATCGCGCGTCGCACGCGCGACGGGTACGTGTGCGCCATCGTGACGGCGTCGACGTCGTACTCCGCCGAGCCCGTGGCCCGCGCCGTGGGCATCGAGCACGTGCTCTGCTCGCGCCTCGCGGTCGAAGACGGGCGCTTCACCGGCGAGGTGGTGCCTCCGTTCTGCTACGGCGCGGGCAAGGTCGTGGCCGTCGAGCGCTGGGCCCGCGCGCACCGCGTGGACCTCGCGGAGAGCGCGTTCTTCACCGACTCGATCTCGGATCTGCCGCTGCTCGAGCGGGTGGGCGAACCCGTGGTGATCAACCCCGACCCGCGGCTGCGCCTCACGGCGCGCGCCCGCCGATGGCCCGTGCGCGCCTGGTAGAGGCGCCCGCGCGCTACTTCACGATCGCGGCGCGGACGGCGGGCGCGAGCTCGACGTCGCGCCACTCGTAGCGGCGCAGCACACCCGCGAGGATCTCGATCTGCGCCTCGACGGACGCGCGCTCGTCGACGAACACCGTGGGCACGCCCTTCACCACGCAGAAGCCGCCTGCCGACGTGCCGCGCGTCATCGACTCGCGGCGCACGGTGAGCTCGCGGGCCTTGGCTACCTCGAGGAGTGCGTCGAGCAAGGCCTTGCCGCGCATCGCGAGGGGCTCAGCCCGCCTCTTCGATGCGGCGGAGGAGCGTCATGAGGTCGTGGGCGACCATCGCGCCGCGGCCGTCGACGAGGATGGCCGAGAGGCCGCTGCGCACGTCGTCGAGCGAGGTGCGCAGCGAGCGGTTCGCCTGCGCCTCCATCATGATGAGTCGCTGGGCGCCCATGAGCTCCTCTTCGCGGCGGCGCTCGAGGGCCGAGAGGCGCAGGTCGCGGTCGGTCACCTGCGCGATGAGCACCTCGATGTCGGCGACGCGGCGCTCGCGATCGCGCGAGAGGTCGTCGCAGCGACGCACGAGGGCGTCGATCTCGGCGCGCATCTCGACGATCTCTTCGGGCGCCACGAGGGTCTCGCACTCGTTGCGCGCCGACTCGAGCTCCTGCCGCGTGCGCGCGAGCTCCTCTTCGGTGGCCGCGAGGCGCGCGGCGGTGGCGCTCATGTCGGAGAGCACCTGCTCGAGGCGGGCGTGCGACTGCGCGGCGGCGTCGTCGGGCTCGTCGAGCGACACCGCGCGCGGCTGCGCGCGCAGCTCGTCGAGCGCGCGCTCGGCGTCGGTGAGCTGCGTAGCGAGCGTGGCGTTCTCGGTGCGGAGCGCGTCGACGAGGCCCGCGTTGTCGACCGCGGGGTGCGCCGCCGGAGCGGGCCGCAGCGACGCGGCGACGAGCGCGGCCTCGGCCTCGCGGAGGCGGAACGAGAGCCCCTCGCGCTCGGCCTGCGAGAGCTCAGCCTGCTGCTGCAGGGAGGCCAGCGTGGCGTCGCGTTCGAAGCTCGTCTGCGCGGCCGCGACCTCGAGGGCCTTCATCAGTCGCTCGAGCTCGCGCTCGAGCTCGGCGACGCGTCGTGCGTAGCCCGCGCGGGCGCCCTCGAGCTCCATCGTGGTGTGTACGAGGCGCGCCTCGAGGCCCACGTTGACCGCGAAGAGCCGCGCGACCTCGCCGCGCGCCGCGAGCGCCTCTTGCCGCTGCGCCTCTACCGCCGCGAGGAGTTCGTCGCTCGGAGGCGCCTCTGCGGGCCTCACGGCGAGGCCCTCGAGCTCCGCCGCCCGCCAGCGCGCCTGCTGCGCGTCGCCCGCCGCCGCCACCGCGGCCGCGTCAGACTGCGCGACGCGCTCGCGCAGCGCGGCGTTGTCGGCCGCGAGCCCGTCGGCGCGCTCGACCAGCGCGGCGTGCACCGACGCCATCGACGAGAGGCGCGAGCGCAGCTCGGCGGCCTCTTCGACGTGGTCGCGGCGCATCACGTCGGAGAGCGTCATGGTGAGTTCGCGGACGGCCTGCTCCATCTGCGCGCGCTCGGCGCGCACCTTCGAGAGCGCCGCCGAGTGCTGCGACAGCGCGCGCTCGAGGCGCTCGTGCTCGCCGTCGACGGGCACCGCGTCGCGGAGCCGCGCGGCCTCGACCTGCGACGC
>CANMAT010000492.1 GCA_947494865.1 Deltaproteobacteria bacterium | reverse complement strand
GTGAGCGTCGTGTCGACGCGCGCGCTGTTGCCGTCGACCGCGCTCACGGTCACCCGCTGCGTCTGGTCGGCCGCGAGGTCGACGGGCACCGCGAAGCGCCCGCTCGCGTCGGGCGTCACCGTCACCGCCGCGCCCATGCCCACGGCCACCGTGAGCGCGCGCAGGGTGCGATCGCTCGCGAGCGTCACCACGCCGCGCACGCACACGCGCCGCGATCGTGTGAGGTCGACGGCGGGCGCGCCGACGTCGCCGCAGGGGTCCGCCATCGCGCTCGTGGGCACCACCACGCGCGCGCGCAGGCCGGGCGCCACGCCCTCGTAGCGGAGGTTGTACCCGAGGTATCGAATGCGGCTCTCGTCGGCGGTGGCGACGCGCACGCTCAACGGATTGGCGCCGTGCACGAGGCGCACGCTCGCACGAAAGCGCTGTGATTCACCGGGCGCGCCCATCGCCGTGGCCGTCACCGCGGGCGCGTCGGGGGCGGTCACCGTCACCGTGAGCGGCAGCGCGGCGCCGCGCGTATAGGCCGATAGTACTACCTCTACGAGAGGCGTTGCGACGGGCGTGCTCGCGCTCGGCGACAGCACCTGCGCCACGATGCCCGCCTGCTCGCTCGCACTCTGCGACGCGCTCGGGTCGCCGTAGTCGCGCGACGGCGCGGGGTCGACGCACGCGCCCGCGAGGGCGAGCAGCGCGAGGCCGTTGGCGCGGCTCATCGCAGCCTCCGCGAGACGGCCACGGTGATCTCATCCTCGCGCCCCGCCATGACGAGGAAGCGCAGGCGGTATACGGCGCCCGCTTCGTCTTGCGCGTACACCACGGTCTCTCCGGGGTTGAGGCGGAGCTTCTCGTGGGCGGTATCGCCCGAGGCGGCGATGTCGGTGCGGCTCACCTTCGCGGCCGGGTCGAGCGTCTCGGCCGAGAAGAAGCCCGGTCGCATGTAGCGAAAGCCAGGCATGGGCCGCGGGTCGCCCATGGCCGCGAAGAACAGGTACGGCACGCCGTCGGCGCCGCGGCGGTAGTAGAAATCGAGCTGTCCGTTGTTGGCGGAGTAGTCGCCGAGCAGCATCGACGAGAGGCGCGAGGCCTGCGACTGGAGCACCGGGCGCACCGCGACGCGAATCTGATCGGCGGTGAGCCCCACGGGAATGGCCGTGAGGGTGAAGGCCACGTTGGCGCTGCCCTCGGCGATGGCGCTCACGCTGCCGCCCGCCACCACGCGATGCAGGGCGCGCTGGCCCACCTCGTTCACGAGCTCCCACACGTACTGCGGCGCGGGCGGTGAGCCGATGCCGAAGAGGGTGAAGAACTCGGTCCAGCCCGGCGGGTTGCCGTCTTGCCCCACGCGGATGCGCGCCGCGCCGAGCGCGTACGAGAGCGTGTTGCGCAGCGTGGCGTACTCGGTGAGCGCGGCGCTCCCTACGATGTGCTCGAGCTGATAGCGCGGGGTAGACCACACGTACGCGGTGCCGCGCGGCGCGGCGGGCGTGTTGGCCTGACAGCCCGCGCCGGTGCAGGCGCTGATGTACGCGGGGTTCTCGTTCACGCGAAAGCGCATGTCGACGGTGGGCGTCGGCGTGAGGCCCTGCACGTCGAAGCGCGTCGGGTTGGTGAAGTCGAACTCGAGCACGTCGTTGAAGGTGGGCCCCACGCGGTCTACCACGGTGGCCATGTAGTCCTTGCCGCGGGCCATCTGCAGGCCGTCGAGCCAGCGGAGGTTGCTGTCGGCCACGATGAGCATGCGAAAGCCCGCGCCGAACACCACGCTGCGCGGCGGCGACGAGGGGTCGAGCACGCCGGGGTGCGCGCCCGCGGGGCCGAAGCGCGCGCTCAGCGGCGTGAGGTCGTTCATCGCGTCGTAGAGGGTGATCGGCAGCGTGCCGTCGGCGGGCACGGCGGGGTGCGCGAGCATCCATCGCGTGCGCAGCGCGGTCACCACGCTCGCCGTCGACACGATCTCGCGCGTGCGAGCGATCATGAGGGTGTCGGCGAGAATCTGGCTGAAGCCGCCGCCGAGGCGGAGCGCGTCGGCGATGCCCCGCAGCTGCGCGATGCTCGTGCCCGTCACGTCGACGTTGGCCGAGGTCATGGTGAGCAGCCGCACGAGCGCGAACTCCGGCGACGACTGCCAGCGCCCGTCGGCGCCTCGAAACGTGCGCCCCAGCGGCGTGAGCGAGCAGTCGAAGCCCGGGTCGGCGCGGTCGAGGCGCCAGCCGGTGCCGCACGCGGTCTTCACGGCGTCGAGGGCGTTGGTGAGCAGCGGCCCCGGGTCGAGGCGCAAGAGCGTGGTCTCCTGCTGAATGTTCGCGGCGATCACGGCGTTGACGCCCGCGCGGTCGAGCGAGAGCGTCACCGTGGGCGTCGGGTCGCCGTCGTGGAGGCGCAGGGGGTACGCGGTCTCGTCGCTCCACGCGGGCATGAAGGCGTTGGTGACGCTCACCGACGCGGTGGTCGCGAGGCCCGCCGCGTCGATGGCGCGCGCTTGAATCACCACGGCCCCGACGGGCACCGGCAGCGTAGCGCGCCACGTCGCGAGGCCGTCGGAGCTCTGCGCCACGAACCACTCGCCCCACGCGGGCTCCGTCGCGCCCGCGGCCGTCGCGCCCGCGCGCACCTTCACCTCGCGCATCGCGCTGTTGTCCGACGCGGTGCCCGTGACCGTCACGCGGTCGACGGCCACGCGGTCGCCCGCGCGCGGGGTCGTGATGGCCACCGCGGGGGCCACGCGGTCGATCTCGGCGCGGCTCTGGATGCGCACCGTGGCCTCGCCGCGCCCGCCGCGCGCGTCGAAGGCAGTGAAGGTGAACGTGTTCACCATGCCCGGGTCGAGCGGGACGAGCCGCGCCCAGCGCGCGAAGAAATCGTCGGTCTGCACGGGGCGCTCGTCGAGGAGCACGCCGTTGCGGCGCACCTCCATGCGCACGACGCCGCGGTCGTCGGTGGCCGCGCCG
This sequence comes from Deltaproteobacteria bacterium, assembly GCA_947494865.1. Taxonomy (GTDB): domain Bacteria; phylum Myxococcota_A; class Polyangia; order Polyangiales; genus CAISKJ01. The sequence goes on along the minus strand of CANMAT010000492.1, from coordinate 1,409 downwards.
CGCACGAGCGCAAGCGATGTGAGCGAGGTGCTGTTGTCGGCGGGGCTGTCGATGCGCACTACGGGCGACGCGGTGTCGGCGGGCCCTCCGGTGCGCGTGGCGCGAACGCGCGCGGCGGCGGCGCTGCGCCGGCCCGTGTTGTCGATGGCCACGGCCTCGACGGTGAACTCGCCGAACGGAATCGCCGCCTCGAGCCGCCAGTCGGCGAAGCCGTTGGAGGTCGTCGCGAGCGCCGCCGCGTTCGAAGCGACGCGCACCTCGACGGCGGCCACGCCGGCGCCCGAGCGCGCGCGGCCGGTGATCACCGTACGCGCCGCGGTGAGCGTGGCGCCCTCCGTGGGCGCGGTGATCGAGACCGCGGGCGCCATCGGGTCGACGGGCGGCAGCGCGACGTCGGCGGCGTCTGCGGGCGCGGCGCCGTCGCGCGAGGCGTCGGGCGCGCGCCACGACGAGGTGGGGAGCTCGATCGCCTGCGCGCAGGCGGCGAACAGCGGCGCGGCGAGCGCGATAAGACGCGGCGGGGCGAGGCGCATGCGTGGGTCCGTTGCGTCGGGGGCGGAGTCCGTCCTACGGGGCCCTCGGCGGCGCGATCATAGGCGCACTCTTCGCGTTCTCGAAGCGCCAAAGCGCCTGCGGGGCAGGCGATTTCGGGTCCAGCGGGCGGGCTCTCGCGTTTTCTCCCCAGAGGCGATGCGCACCTGCGATACGGTACCGCCCCGCGCGCGGCGTATGCACGCCCGCGCGGCAGATTGCGCTCGCACGTGTCCGGTGGCCGCCTGGCGATCGGGGCGACGCGCGCTCCGTCGCCTCCCCCCCGAAGTAACCCACCGAATGCATCGCAGTGACGGCCCGCAGCGGGTCGCCCAAAGAGGAACACGACTGTGGACGTATTGACCGCTCTGAGCAATCAGTCTGACTACTCGCGCAACCAGCTCCAGGTGATCATCAGCGCCTGGATCATGACGGGCCTCACCGAGAAGAAGGCCAAGATCTCTCTCGACGACGGCGACGTGGCGGAGGAGGACTACGACAAGCGGTCCCTCTACTCGCTCCTTTACGCCCTCTACCGCTCAATGGGCGAGGTGCGCGACGAGCACGGCACCCGCTACGAGTTCACGTTCAACACCTGGGGCTACACCTGGCCCGCCGCATGGGGCCCGTCGCCCACGACCGCAAGCGACCCCCAGCGCTTCGGTCGCAACGCCTACACCGGCCTCTACCACTTCGACGCGGTGAAGAAGTACCTCGCCGAGCGCGACGGCAAGGTGCACATCACCGAGCTCGGCTGCGGCACCGGCGCGGGCGCCCACCACGTCACCAAGAACGTGCTGCCCAACTGCACCTACGAGGCCGTCGACATGCAGCAGGCGGCCATTCGCACCTGCCACCGCAAGTTCGTGGGCGAGCTC
>CANMAT010000491.1 GCA_947494865.1 Deltaproteobacteria bacterium | reverse complement strand
CGGCGTCGGCGGCGGCCTGCACGCGGCCGTACGTCCACGCGATGAAGGTGTCGTTGCGCTCGTCGAGGAGCTTGAGCCCCACGGCGTCGGCCACGCGCGCGCTCGCCTGCTCGTACCAGCACTGCGTTCCGCCAGGCATGTTGGTGGTGCCCGTCTCGGCGAGGTTGGCGCACGCGCACGAGGCGCCGCAGCGCCACTTCTCTTCGCAGGGCTCGCACGCCGGGTCGGAGGGGCCGCGCGGCATCGCGCGCACGCGCCCCTCGTCGACGCCCCCGTCGAGGTGACCGATCACGAGCTTGGGGTCGCGGTCTTCGCCCACCATGCGCGCGCAGGGGTAGAGGTTGCCCGAGGGGGCCACGGCGACCTCGTGGGTGCCCGCCGAGCACGTGTCGCACGAGGCGAGGCCGCCCTTCGCGGCCGCGAGGAGCTTGTTGTCGAAGGTGGGCATCGCCACGGGGCGTCCCGCGCGCATGCAGTCGGCGTAGACCTCGGCGGCGTCGGCCATGCCCTTCTCCCAGAGGGCGAGGGCGTCGTCGCTCCAGGCCTCCTCGAAGCAGGGGTTGAGGATCACATTGCGCGCGCCGAGCTCGACGAGGAAGCGCACGCTCTCGCCGAGGTGCGCCACGTTCTGCGGCGCGACCACGGCGATGACCTCGAGCGCGAGGCCGGCGGCCTTCAGGTGCGCCGCGCCGGCGACCACGTCGTCGAAGCTCGAGCGGCCGCCCTTCTGCGGGCGCGTGGCCTCGTGGGCGGCGCGGTTGCCGTCGAGCGAGAGCGTAACCTCGACGCCCAGCTCGCGGAGCTTCTCGGCGCGCTCGCGCGTGACGAGGGTGCCGTTGGTGGTGACCGCGAGGCGCAGCTTGCGGCCGTCGCGCGCGGCGCGGGCGCGGGCCTCTTCGGCCGCGCGCACGAGCATGTCCCAGCAGATGAGGGGCTCGCCGCCGAAGAAGCCCACGTCGATGGGGGTCTCCTCGTAGGTGGCCCACGGCACGCGCGGCTTGTGCTCGGTGAACGCGAGGTCGAGGGAGCGCTGCGCCGTCTCCCAGCTCATGTCTTTGCGGAACTTCTCGCCCGTGTAGCAGTACGAGCAGGCCAGGTTGCATTCGTGCGTGAGAACGAGGGTCACGTGCATGGGTTCACCGTCTCCGCGGAGATGACCCGCGCATGATCCCACGCATTGGGGGGCGACCGATACACGGCCGCTGCGCGAGGCGAGGGTGGCGAGAAGAGCGCTGGCAGAAGAGGTCAGGTCACTTGACGAGGCGGAGCCACGGGGGCCGCTCGCGGGCGGGCTTGGGCGCGTCAGACTCTTCGGGCTTGGGCTGCGACTTCGGCGGAATGGACCCGCTCTCGTTCGCGCGGGCGTTGCGCGACCCGATGGCCGACGGCTGCGGCGCGGAGACCTCTTCGATGAGGGGCGGCGGCGGGAGCGACGTGGGGCGCGACGGGGGCGGCGGGGCCTTGGAGGGCGCCTCGCCCGGCGGGGGGACGACGGAGATGCGCGGGCGCTGAGCCTTGGTGCGGGCGCCGCGGGTGCTGGGCTGGTTGCGGCGCACGGCGGCGGTCTCGGGCACGAGCTCGAGGGGCAGCTCGGAGGGCCACATGGTGACCTCGCCGTTCTCGGCGACGAGGGCGTACACCGCCGTCCACGGGAGGGTGCAGTGAAAGGGCGAGCGGTTGAACGACAGCGTGCAGCGCACGCCCTCGTCGTCGACCTCGAGGTCGGGAATAGGGATCGCGAAGTTGCGACCGAGCTGGAGCACGAGCTGCGGCTTGTGACCGAACCAGTCGGGCACCGTGACGCCGTCGCGGCGCGGATCGAGGTGCACGAACACGCTCCCCCGGTCGAGGAGTTTGAGGAGCTGTTCCTTCTTGGAGGGGGGGTCGCCAGACATCGTGCTCTTCCGTACCATCGTTCGCCGGAGGGATCACCACGGGACCGGCACCCGTCGCAAAAAACTACACACCCCTGTACGGCCTGCGCGGGGGCTCGCGAGGCGACGCCGCGTTGCCCCGCGAGGCGCGCCGTGCGCATGATCCCGCGCCGTGACGTCGGGCCCTCTCACTCGCGGTGACGCTCGCATCGCGCGGCTGGTCCTCGCGGCCTCGCTGTGCGCGTGCCGCCCCGTCGCGCGCGACGCCGCGCAGCGCGCCGGAGACGCCCCCGCGCCGCCGCTCGCCGACGCGCGCGCCCCCGCGGCGCCCCCGTCGAGCGTCACCGCGCGGTGGGTCGTCTCCGCCCGCGACGCGCAGTCGCACGGCCTCTCCGCGGTGGGCTTCTCGCTCGACGAGGCGCCGCGCTCGCTCATCGCCACGCGCTTCCCCGCGCAGGGCACCCTCGCGCTCTTCTCGGGCCCGCCGGGCGGCCCCCTCGGCGCGATCGTTGAGGTCGACGGCCTCTCGGGCTCCGACGCCCTCTCGCTGCGCGACGCCCTGCGCACGACGCCGTCGGTGCGCATCGGCAACCCGCGCGTTCTCGGCGAGCCCGAGGAGGTGCGGCTCGGCGGCGCGACGCGGGCGGCGGTCTCGATGTTGGCCGGCGCTCCCCCCGCGCGGGCGCTGTATTGCGTGGTGATGGTGCCGCCGCCCGAGGGTGCGCCGCAGGGCCTGCTGCTCTGGCTCTACGCGTCGGGGGTGGGCGTGCCGTCGCCCTCGTGCGAACCCGTGATGGCCCACCCTGCCATCGCCGCGCTCGCGACGGGCTTTCGCGTCGAGACGCGCTGACCCCGCGCGACGAACACCGCCGCCCCTGTAGACGCCCCGGAACGAAACCGGGTAGAGACGTTGCCCAGCACCCGTCGCGGTGCCCGTCGATGCACGCCAGCACGCCCGCAGCGCTCGAGGATCTTTCGTCGCCCGCCCACGACGTGCGCAGCCGCATCGGCACGCTCGTGGCGAACCGCTATCGCATCCTTCGCATGATCGGCGAAGGGGGGATGGGCGCGGTCTTCGAAGCCGAGACGCTCCACAGCGGCGAGCGCGTGGCGGTGAAGCTCATCAAGCCCGAGTACGCCACGTCGACGGAGGTCACGGGGCGCTTTCTCCAAGAGGTCAGGGCGGTCTCGGCGGTGGGGCACCCCAACATCGTGCGCCTGCTCGACGCCGGCACCGACGCGTACGGGCCCTTCATGGTGCTCGAGCTCCTCGAGGGCGAGACGCTCTGCGACGTTCTCGACCGCAGACCCCTCGGGCCCCGCGAGGCGCTTTCAATCATGGCCGCCACGCTCGACGCGCTGCAGGCCGCCCACGCCGCGGGCGTGGTGCACCGCGACATCAAGCCCGAGAACATTTTTCTCGTGGGCGGGCACGAGCGATGCTCGGGCGTGAAGCTCCTCGATTTCGGCATCTCGAAGATCATCTCGATGCAGTCGGCCACGGGAGGCATCACGCGCGTGGGCACGGCCGTGGGCACGCCCGACTACATGTCCCCCGAGCAGGCGGGGGGCGGCCGCGTCGACGGGCGCGCCGACCTCTGGTCGGTGGGCGCGGTGCTCTACGAAGCCATCACGCTCGCGCACCCCTTCGAGGGAGAGAGCTACCAGCAGCTCATTTCGAACATCGTGTTGCACGCGCACAAGCCGCTGCGCGAGCGCGTCGCCGCGGCGCCGCGCGAGGTCGAGGCCTTCATCGACCGCGCCCTGCGCAAGGAGCCCGGCGACCGCTACCCCTCGGCCGCGGCGATGCTCACCGAGGCCCGGCGCCTGCTCGCGGCGCTGCCCTCCGACGAGGCGCTCGGCTTCCGTCACGACGAGCCCACCGCGGTGATGCGCGCCGCCCCCAACGAGCCCACGCAGGTGATCGAGGTGAGCCCGAGCGCCGCCGCGAGCGCCGCCGCGCGCCCGCAGCGGCCGCCGCGCCAGGCGCCCCCCGCGCACCCGCCGGCTCCGCCGCCGCGGCACCCGCAGAGCCTCCCGCCGCCCGCGTGGGGCGACGCGCCCGAGTCGGCCACCCTCGTCGACGCGCCCGCGCACCGCCCGGCGGTGACGGTCGGCAACGACGAGCGCAGCGTGTCGCGCAACGCGATCACCGTCGTCGCGGTCATCGCGGGCGTGCTTGTGTTCGGCGCCCTCGCGGTGCGCATCCGGTCCGTCGCACTCCTCCAGGCCCCCGACGTGCAAACCGCCCCGACGACGCAGACCGCCCCGGCCCCCGCGCCCGTCGCGCAGGTGCTCGCCGCGCCCGCCGCGCAGGTGCTCGCCGCGCCCGCCGCGCAGGTGCTCGCCGCGCAGCCCGCCGCGCCCGTCGCGCAGCCCGCCGCGCAGGTGCTCGCGCCGCCCGCGGCGCCACGCCTGCCCGCCCCGACGCCGCGCGCCGTGGAGCGCCCAGCGCCCCGCCGCGTCGTCGCGCCAGCGCCCCCCGCGG
>CANMAT010000490.1 GCA_947494865.1 Deltaproteobacteria bacterium | reverse complement strand
TACCGCGTCGAGCCCGTGCAGGGCGAGACCGAGCAGGTCGACGTTGTGTTTCACATCGTCGAGCGCACGCAGGTGCAGGTGCGAAGCATCCGCTTCATCGGCAACCAGAACCTCACGAGCGACGAGCTCCGCGGGGTGATGAGCACCTCGGCGGGCAACTTCTTCTCGTTCCTCACGTCATCGGGCAACTTCCGTGAGGAGGCCTTCCGCAACGACATCGACATGTTGCACGCGGCCTACTACGACCGCGGGTACCTCACCGTCGACATCTCGCAGCCGCGCGTAGCCCTCTCGCCCGACCGGCAGTTCATCGACATCGTGATCAACGTGCGCGAGGGGCCGCGCTACCGCATCGGCCGCCTGCGCGTCACCGAGGTCGACGACGAGGGCAACGAGACCGAGCCCCTCGGGGGCCGCCGCGCCCTGCGCGAGCGCGTGCACGTCATGCCCTCGGAGTTCTTCTCGCGCTCCGAGATCGCGCGCGACATCCTCGGCGTGCAGACCTACTACCGCGACGCGGGCTACGCGAACGTCGAGGTCACGCCCGATCTGCAGCCCGACCCCGCGCGCCAGATCGTCGACCTCACCGTACGCATCGTGCGCGGCCCCGTGGTCACCGTGCACCGCATCGAGGTGCGCGGCAACGCGAAGACCTCGGAGCGGGTCATTCGCCGCGAGATGGAGCTGCTCGAGGGCGAGCGCTACAGCGAGACGCAGTACCAGAACTCGCGTCGGCGCATCATGGCGCTGGGGTACTTCGAGCGCGTCGACCTCTCCACCGAGAGCGTCGAGGGGCACCCCGACTGGCTCGTGGTCAACGTCGAGGTGGCCGAGCGCCCGACGGGCACCTTCCAGATCGGCGCGGGCTTCTCGTCGGTCGAGAGCTTCATCGCGACGGCGCAGATCCAGCAGCTCAACCTCTTCGGTCGCGGCCAGTCGCTCACGTTGCAGGCGCAGATCTCGGGCCTGCGGCAGATCTTCTCGGCGCGCTTCGTCGAGCCCTACCTCTTCGACTCCGACTGGACCTTCGCGCTCGACATCTACAACTCGCTGCGCGCCTTCCAGGACTTCACCCGCTCTTCCACGGGCGGCACGGTCACCTTCGGGTACCCGATCCTCGGCAACGACCTGCGCTTGTACGCCACGTACACGGGCGAGCTCGTGGGGGTGAACCTCGGCACCTCGACGGGCATCTTCGGGTCGGGCAACACGCTCCCGTCGAGCTTTCAGCGGCTCCCCATCGCGAACATCTTTCAAGCGGGCATCACGAGCTCGCTCGGCGTGTCGATGGCGTACGACAGCCGCGACAACCGGCTCTTCCCCACCGACGGCGTGTTCGCGCGCGTGGGCGTCGACGTGGCCGACCCGCTGCTGGGCAGCGAGAACGTGTACACCCGCGTCACGGGGTGGTTCCGCTTCTATCGCCCGCTCTTCTCGGGCGTCGTCTTCAAGATGAACGTGCAGGGCGGCGTGGTGACCTCGCGCCTCGAGCGCGGCGTGCCCCTGTTCGAGCGCTTCTTCCTCGGTGGCATCTTCGACGTGCGCGGGTACCGCCTGCGCACCATCGGCCCGCGCCTCCTGCTCCCGGGCTCGCAGGATCCGAACGCGGCCCTGGTGAACAACGGCGCCGTCATCGGCGGCAACGTTCAGTTCTTCTACAACCTCGAGGTCGAGTTTCCGATCATCACCGCCGTGGGCATCCGCGGCGTGGTGTTTCACGACGCGGGCAACGTGTTCAACACCGAGCAGCTCTACTGCCGCTCGTCGGGGGGCGCGGCCGCGGCCGAGATCGACCCGTGCACGAACTTCCTCAACAACCCCACCTCGCTTCGGTACAGCCTCGGCTTCGGCATCCGGTGGCAGAGCCCGCTCGGGCTCCTGCGCTTCGAGTGGGGCTTCCCCCTCACGCGCGTGCTCCCCACCGAGGAGAGCAGCGTGTTCGAGTTCACCATCGGAAACTTCTTCTGATCGCGTCGCGGGCGTAGCCGTCACGCGCGCGGGCGAGCGCTCCATGAACCGCGTCGACGCACTCGAACGACGTGTACGCGAGCTAGAGGCGGAGCTCTGCGCCGCGCGCGCCCAGCGCGGCCGCGTCGAAGACAGCGAGGCCCGACTGCGCCTCGCGGCGGAGACCTCGGGCATCGGCCTCTGGACGTGGGATCGCGCCACCGACAAGGTGAGCTGGGACGAGCGCCTCTGCGCGATCTTCGAAGTCGCCCCCGCCGACGCGCCCACGGACTACGCCCGGTGGCGCGCGCTCCTGCACCCCGACGACAGCGCGCGCGTCGAGGCGCACGTGCGCGAGGCTGCGCGCACGGGCTTTTACGGCGAAATGGAGCACCGCATCGTGCGCCCGAGCGGCGAGGTGCGATGGATCCACGCGCTCGGCAGCGCGGCGCTCGACGCCGACGGCGCCGTCGCGCGGCTTATGGGCGCCGCCGTCGACGTGACCGAGCGCCACAACCTCGAAGAACAGCTTCGCCACGCGGTCAAGATGGAGGCCGTGGCGCGCATCGCGGCGGGCGTAGCGCACAACTTCAACAACCTCCTCGCCGTGGTGATCCCGAACATCGACGCCGCCGCGCGCACCTCGCCCGCGGTGGCCGCGCAGCTCGAGCCCGCCCGCGAGGCCGCCCGCCGCGCGGCGGCCATCGTGCGCGAGCTCGCGGGCTTCGCCGAGGGCGGCCTCCGCGCATCGCGCGCGTGGCACGAGGTGGGCGACCTCGCGCGCGGCGCCGTCGAGGCGTGCAGCAAGACCTTCGACCCGTGGATCCGCTGGGAGGTCGAGCTCGCGCCCGCGCTCCCGCTCGCCCGCGTCGACCCTTCGAAGGTCGAGCAGGCCATCGTCAACGTGCTGCTCAACGCGCGCGACGCGCTGCGTGAAGCGCCGGGCGCCGACCCCTCCATCGCGGTGCAGGTGTACCGCGAGCCCGAGCGCGTGTGCGTGCGCGTCGTCGACACCGGCGCGGGCATGGACGACGCGACGCGCGCGCGCATCTTCGACCCGTTCTTCACCACGAAGGGCCCCACGTCGGGCGCGGGCCTCGGGCTGACCGCGGCGTACGCGATCGTGCGCGAGCACGCAGGCGCCATCGCGTGCGCCTCGCAGCCCGGCGCGGGCACGGCGCTCACGCTCTCGTTCCCGATCGACGAGGCCCCGTCCCTCGAGCGCGCCGCGGGGCGCGAGGGAGGCGCGCCGCGCGGCCGCGGCGAGCGGGTGCTCGTGGTCGACGACGAGCGGCTCCTGCGTCGCGTGCTGCGCGCGCTCCTCGAGAGCGCTGGCTACGAGGTGGTCGAGGCGGTCGACGGCGAGGCGGCCATCGAGGCCCTCGCGCGCGACGGGGGCGACATCCACGTCGTGAGCCTCGACCGCTCCATGCCGGGCCTGGGCGGCGCCGAGGTGATGGCCTGGGTCAAGCGTGAGCGACCCGCGCTGCGCGTGATCGGATACAGCGGGCACGACAAGGCCATCGAGGGCGTGCGCGCGATGCTCATCAAGCCCGTCGAGCCCGACGTGCTCCTCGCGACCGTGCGCAACGTGCTCGACGCGCCCTGAAAGAACTGCCACACCAAAGCCGTCATGGAAGAGCAACCCGACGACGCACGCGACGCGGCCCGCTGGCAGGCCGTCGAAGAGGCCATCGAGCTCCTGCGCGAGGAGCGCGCCGACGAGGCCGTTCCGATGCTGCGCGCGCTCCTCGAGGGCGACCCGGGCAACGTGTACGGGCACTATTTTCTCGGCACCGCGCTGGCGAGCGAGGGCAGGCACGGGCCGGCCCTCGCGGCCTTCCTCGAGGCCGAGAAGCGCGCGCCGGGCTACCTCGGCGCCGTGGTCGCGAAGGGCTGGTGCCTTCACGAACTCGAGCGCTTCGCTGAGGCCGCCCGCGTGGGCCTCCGCGCGCTCGAGATCCGCCCCGAAGACCCTGACGCGCTCTACCTGCTCGGCGTCACGTACGCCGAAATGGGCGACCGTCGGCAGGCCATCGCGCACCTCGAGAGATTCATCGCGACGCGCCCTCCGGTCGAGGCCCGCCACGACGCCGAAGCGCTGCTCGCCACGCTCCGCGGCCAGGCGCGCCCGCTCGAACCCGTGTGACGCTCGGCGCGTCGCGCCATCGCCAGAGCACGATGCGCATGGGGCCCCCGTGCACGAGGGGGGTGTCTTCGAGGCCGTGCGCGCCCATGTGGCGCAGCGTGTCGCCCGGTGAGAGCACGCCGTCGGGCGAGGGGGGCGGCGCGTCGCCCACGAGGGCGCCGATGTGGTCCCACGCGCGCGGGAGGCTCTGCCCCGGGTAGTCGGCGTAGTCGATGGTCACGAGGTCGCCCGGTCGCACGTCGACGCCCCAGCGCAGCGCGACGGCCTCGCC
>CANMAT010000489.1 GCA_947494865.1 Deltaproteobacteria bacterium | reverse complement strand
GACCCGCTCTCCACCCGCTGGATCAAGCTCGCGGCCCTCCTCGTGAGCGGCCGCCTCTCGTGCGTCGACGGGCGCGACGACAGCGGCGTGGTGGGCACCCCCGGCGGCGACGCGGGCGACCTCCTGCTCACCCTCGCGGCCCTCGAGCGGGTCACCGGCGCGCGCTTCACCGAGGGCGCCCTGCGCACGCTCCTCCTGCGCCGCAACGACGCCTTCGGGACGCTCTATTTTCACACCGACGTGCACGCCTCGAACGCGCTCATCAAGGCCCTGCGCGACGACCGCCGCATGGACGCCGCCCTCGAGCACGTGTTCGAGCCCCTCGAGTGGCGTCGCTTCATGCGCGCGCCGCCCGCCGCGGTGCGCCCCATCATGCTCGAGCACGTGGCCAACCCCGCCCACGTGGGCTGCGGCCACCTGCGCCTCGCGATGCTCAACGCCGACGCGTACGGCGTGCGGCGCGAGCTCGTCGAGGGCTTCGTGCGGGTGTACCTCTCGCTGCGCTGGGAGGGCGTCGACGAGAACGAGATCGCCGTGCTCCCGGGCGGCCACGCCGAGGGCGCGGTGGTGAACGTGCTGCTCGCCGACGGGGCCGAGGCCTTCTCGCGCATCCCCCTCGTGTCGCCCATGGCCATGGGCTCGCAGATGTTCATCAACCACCCGCAGGTGAGCGCGTTTCTGCGCGCCCAGCTCGTGCGCTTCTTCGCGCGCCAGCGCGACGTGGTGCCCCTCGGCGGCGCGTGGGAGTCGGCCCTCACCCTCGCGCTCGAGTCCATCGGTTCCGCGCAGATGGCGCGCACCCTCGCGACCCTCGCGGGGGGGCTCCCCCTCTTCGACGCCACCTTCGACGACCACGGCGGCGTCACCGTCGTCGCGCGCGGCGCGGTCCCGTCGCTGTAACGGCGCGGCGCGTTGCGCCCCCGCTGCGCGCTGTGGCACGGTCACGCGCAATGGATCCGCACAGCCCCCGCTCCGCCATGCGTGACCCGCGCGAGCCCGCGCGCGCGACGGCCCCTGCGGTCGACGATCACCTCGTAACGCCTGAGACGCGCGAAGAGATTCTGCGCGGCAAGCGCCTCTACGCGGCGCCTTCGCTGCCCGAGCACGGCGACCCGCACTTTCGTCTCGACGTAGCGCTCGGCACGCACACCCGCGCGGGCTACGTGGGCTCCACCGACCTGCTCACGCGCGCCGCCGACGACGGCGATTTCGCCACGGACTCGTGCGTGCGCCGCGAGGGCATCGACCCGGCGACGGGGCGCCGCTACCTCGAAGAGCTCGCGTTCGAAGTGGTGAACACGCAGCGCCTCTCGGAGGTCACCGGCAAGGCCGAGGAGCTCGCGGCGCGCGGCGTGCGACGCATCTTCGCGATCTTCACGCGCAAGGGCGTGGTGAGCGAGTGGCGCGACGGCGACTGGGATCCCCTCGGCATCGACGCGCACATCGACGATGTGTGCCTCGCCACGCCGCTGCCCATCGAGGCCCTGCTGCGGGCGAGCGCGCTCGGCGGCGCCGCCGTGCGGGGTCTGCTGGCCCGCGGCGAGCCCGAGTTGAAGCGACTCCTGGCCGAGCACGAAGCACGCGGCGAAGCACGCGGCGAAGAACGCGGTGAGGCCCATGCGCGGCGCGAGGCGCTGCGGCTGATCCTTCGCGCGCGGGGCGTGTCGCTCTCCGAGGCCGACACGGCGCGCGTGGCCGCCTGCGACGACGCCGCCACGCTCGACGGGTGGATGACCCGCGCGGCGACGGCGACCGATCGCGCGCAGGTATTCGACGGCGCGGAGCGCTAGGGCCGTTACCGACAGGTGCGCGCGGCGCAGGTGCGCGTCTCGCGGCTGCACGCGTCGCTGCGGCACTCGACGTCGTTCATGCACGCCTCGCCGTCGGCCTTGCGCGCGGCGCAGCGCGCGCTCGCGCAGTAGAGCCCCGCGTTGCACTGCGAGCCCGCGGGCACGGCCATGTTGCCGCACGTGCTGTTGAGCGTACCGTCGCCGATGGCCGCGCACATGCCCGAGCGGCACACGAGGCGCGCGTAGGGGTCGCACAGCTCCATCGCGGCCATGTTGCAGCGCTCGCCGGCGGCGCGGCGCACCGTGAGGGCGGTGCAGCGCATCGTGGTGGTGGCCGTGCACGCCGACCCCTCGGCGCAGGCCACGGTGTCGCCGCACGCGGCGCCCGCGGCGGCGGGGCGCACGCACGTGCCCGAGAGCGAGCTCATGGCGGCCACGCACGCGAGCCCGCTCCCGCACTGGATGTCTTGCGAGCCCGACGAGCCCACGATGTGACCGCAGGGCTGCCCCTCGGCGCCGGGCGCGCCCGTCACCGTGCGAATGCAGCGCGCGGTGCCCGTCGCGTCGGGGAAGCACTCGGCCCGCTGCCCCGCCGCCGAGGGCATGCACTCGTCGCTCACGGAGCACGCCTCGCCCACGCGCTTGCGGGGCTTGCACGCGCCGGGGCAGGCGTTCATCGCCGTGGCCTGACCGCGGTCGCACCAGCCGTTGCTCGCGCACTCCTCGTGGCGCTGGCACGCGCCGTCGGCGGCCACGGTGCCGGTGAACACGTCGGCGCACAGCTCGCCGATGCGGTGCTGCACGTCGCAGGTGGTGGCGATGCGCGCGATGCACCGCGCGGCGGCCACGCCGTCGTAGCGGGCCTTGCCCTCGCGCGCGGCGGCGGCGAGGTCGGCGAGGGCGCTCCACCCGAGGAGGGGCGCCCCGGCGCGCAGGGCCGTGCAGCGCGGCGCGTCGGCGAGGTACGCGCGCTGCGTGGCGAGCTCGGCGCCGGGGAGCGACACGCAGCGGAAGAGCGCCGCGCACGCGGCCTCGTGGGCCTGCGCGACGAAGGCGTCGGCGGTGGCGATGCTCGGGGCGTCGTCGCCGTCGGAGCACGCGCCCAGGAGCCACACACACGACACCATCACCAACGCCGCACGACGCATCAGAATCCTCCGCGAGAGCCAAACCAGGGCGCGCGAGTGTACGGGAACTTCACCGTCAGCGGCGCGCGCACTCGCACCAGTCGCTCAGGTGGCCGTTGGAGGCGTTGCACGCGATGGCGCCCGCCTCGCGCATGCAGCCAGGGCCCGCGCCGAAGCGGGCGGTGCACACCATGCCCGCGGCGGCGCAGAAGGCCGCGCAGCCCGAGCCGTCGGTGAACACGCCGCTGCAGGTGGTGGCCGTCTCGCCGCACAGCTCGTAGGCGGGGCGCGCCGCGATGCCCGCGCAGGGCGACACGGCCACGGAGCCGTCGCAGCGCTCGAGGCGAAAGGTGGTCTCGTCGGCGGAGTCAGACTGGCCATCGTCGCCGATGAGCACCACCCTGCACGCGCCCCCCACGCGGCACCAGGCGAGCCCCAGGTCGACGCGGGTGCAGCCGCTGCCCATCTGCTGGTTCACGTCGACGTGGCGGCGCGTGCCGCGGTCGTCTTCGAGGTAGTAGTCGGCGTTGTCGGTGCGGTTGGTCGACTGCCGGTAGCTCGTGGTCACGCGGTAGAAGCCCGTGGCGCGAAAGGTGGGCTGCCAGATGGCCCGACCGCGCCGCGATCCGTCGCCCACCGTGCGGCTCAGGTAGCGGTAGGTGGTGCGGCACGCGTCGGTGGCCCACGAGGCCCAGTTGGCGCTCTCTTCGCGGTAGCCCGAGCCGGCGATGTCGTTGTCGACGGTGAGCGTCTGCCCCACGGGGCACGGGGCCGTAACGTCAGGCGCCGCGATCACATCGGGTGATGGCGCGGCGTCGGGAGGCGCGGGCACGTCGGGAGGCGCGGGCACGTCGGGAGGCGCGGGCACGTCGGGAGGCGCGGGCGCGTCGGGAGGCGCGGGCGCGTCGATGGCGGTGATCACGTCGGGCGCTTCGAGTGCGTCGATCGCGGGCGTCGCGTCGGGCGCTTCGGGCGCGTCGATGGCGGTGATCACGTCGGGGGCCACGGTGATCGGGCGCGCGCGATCGGCGACGGGAACATCTTCATCGGGAGGCGCGCCCGAGAGCACCTCGCTGTCGCCGCATCCTGCCAGCGCGCACGCGAGCGCGAGGTTCCGCCCGAGTGACGACGTTCGAACCCACATGGCGCAATCATAGACGCCCGGCGGGCGGCGGCGCGAGCGCGGCGACGGGCCCGTTGTGCGTTATCGTCGCGGCGTGAAGCCCACCTCTCGCACCGCCGCCGGGCACGCCCACCAGCTCTCCGAGGCGCTCGCCCGGCATCAGTCGTCGTGGGCGCCGGTGTTCGTCGCGCGCGCCGCGCTGGGGCTCTCGTCGGTGATGGTGGTGCCCGACGACGCCGACGGGGCCGTCGCGGTGGTGTCGCTCGCCGAGGCGAGCGCGTGGCTCAAGCAGCGCGGCGAGGCGAAGTCCGCCGCGAAGGTCGTGGGCACG
>CANMAT010000488.1 GCA_947494865.1 Deltaproteobacteria bacterium | reverse complement strand
GATCCCCACGCGCCACGCGCCGCGCATTCAGCACGCGACCGACGAGGTGACGCACGCCCGCGCCGCCCTCGCCGCGGTCGAGAGCAACCTCCCCACGGGCGGGGTGCTCGCCACCGGCGCGGCCCTCCTCCGCGGCGGCAAGCGCGCCCTCGCGCGCCTCGAGACGCAGCAAGACCGCATCGCCGTGCAGCTCACCCGCGCGCGCCGCGACCTCGCCGCCGCCGAGGCCACGCTGCGCGAGGCCGTCGCCCGCCGCGACGCCGAGCTCATCGAGCTCGAGCACGACGCGCAGTCGGCCGTGAACGCCATCGAGTCGCGCGCCATCGCGACAAAAAAAGACGACATCGAGGTGACCGAGATCGCCGTCGCCTGGGTGCCCACGCCCAGCGCGTAGCGGGGCCTCAGCGCACGCCGCGCAGCACCTCGAGAAATCCGCCGCCGTAGGTCTCGATGCGCGCGGGCCCGAGGCCGGTGATGCCCGCGAGCTCTGCCGCCGTGCGGGGCCTGCGCGCGGCCATCTCTTGCAGCGAGCGGTCGAAGGCGATCATGTACGCGGGAAAGCCCTTCTGGCGCGCGATCTCGTTGCGGTGCGCGCGCAGCCGCTCGAAGAGCGCGGCGTCGTAGTCGAGCGCGGGCCGCGACGCCCCCACGGTGCCCGCGGCCCTCCCCGGGCGGTCTTTGCGAACCTCGCGCGGGAGCCGAAACCGCAGCGGGTCTTTCGAGCGCATGGCCTCCCACCCGATGCGCGTGAGAACGGGCACCGGGTGATCGGTCGGCGTGAGGTCGACCCAGCCCGCCGCGATGGCGCCGCGCATGAGCGCCACCACCCACTCCTGCGAGCGGGTCTTGAGCAATCCGAAGGTCGAGAGCTTCGTAAACCCGAAGCGCTCGGTGCGCGTGTTGGCCACGCCGCGCAGCATTTCGGCTACGGCCTGCACGCCCGCGCGCTGATCGACGCGCGCCACGCCCGCGAGCGCCATGCGCACCACGGTGCTCGTCTCGGCGCGCAGGGCGTCGTCGACCACCGTGTCGTCGAGCGACACGCAGATGTCGCAGTGCCCGCAGCCGCCGAGAATCTCATGCTCGTCGCCGAAGTAGCGCAGCATGAAGTCGTGGCGGCACGTGCCCGCGTCGAGGTAGCGCAACAGGTCGCGAAACATGCGCCACGCCTTGGCCGCCACCGCGGGGTCGGCGGGCACGCCGTCGGCCCCGAGCTGACACAGCCGCCGACGCAGCGCGATGTCGTTGCCCGCGCAGAGCAGGAGCCCGTGCGCCTCGGCGCCGTCGCGCCCCGCGCGCCCGACCTCCTGGTAGTACGACTCGATGCTGGCGGGCGGCTGGTGGTGCACCACCACACGAATGTCGGGGCGGTCGATGCCCATGCCGAAGGCGTTGGTGGCCACCACCACGGCGAGGCTGCGCTTCGCGAAGCGCGACGACACCGACGAGCGCGTCTCGGCGTCGAGGCCGGCGTGGTAGGGCGCCGCGTTCCACCCGCGCTTCTTCAGGTCGTCGGCGAGGGCCTCGCTGTTCTTGCGCGTGGCCGCGTACACAATGCCCCCGCCGCGGGGCCGCGCGGGGTCGCCGAGCACGCGGCCGAGCTCGTGGCGCACCAGCGAGCGCGACTCCGTGGGGCCTTCGACGGCGCGCGCCGCGAGGTGCAGGTTGGGCCGCGCGAACCCGCGCAGCACCACCTTGACGGGCCCCTCGGAGAGCCCGAGCCGCTCGAGGATCTCGCGCCGCACCTCGGGGGTCGCCGTGGCCGTGCACGCGAGGAGGCGCGGCGGGCGCAGGCGCTCCAACAGGTCGCCGATGCGAAGGTAGTCGGGGCGAAAATCGTGGCCCCACATCGAGATGCAGTGCGCCTCGTCGATGGCCACCATCGAGATGCGAATCTGCGCGCACAGGTCGGTGAAGCCGTCGAACTGCAGCCGCTCCGGCGCCACGTACACCAGCTTGAAGCGCCCCGCGCGCAGGTCGCGCATGCGGGCGCGGCGCGCGTCGGGGTCGAGCGTGGCCGCGAGGTACGTCGCCGGGATGCCCCGCGCCGTGAGCGACTGCACCTGATCTTCCATGAGGGCCACGAGGGGGGAGATCACCAGCGCCGTGCCCTCGAGCAGCGCCGCGGGGAGCTGATACGTGAGGCTCTTGCCGCCGCCCGTGGGCGCCACCACGAGCACCTTGCCGGGCTCCCCCAGCAGGGCCTCGATGGCCTCGCGCTGCCACGCGTGAAAGGCCCCGAGCCCGAAGCGCTCGCGCAGCAGTCGATCGAGCGCGGCGCGCTTGTCTTCGTAGGGGCTTCGGGGGGCTTCGTCGATCATCGGTGCCTGCGGCTCTGCGAGGGAGCGGACTCATACCACCAGTCCGCCAGCCGCGCGCACGCCCCGTCGACCGCCCCCCGCGCAGCCCGGACATACTCCGTCACTCGTCCCCTCACGCAGCGGCGGCCTTGCCCTCGATGAGCTTGTCGAGGGCCATCACGAGGGCCGGGTCGCTGCGGGTGGTGCGCACGCGCGTGAGGCGATCGTTCATGAGGGCGAGCGACTCGGCGACGGCGGTCGCCTGGGCGCTGTTGCGGGGCCTCACCTCGAGGGAGCGCACCCATGCCACGAGGGCCATCGCGGCGCCGTAGGCGGCCTTGCGGTCGGGCGCGCACATCGCGGTGGTCACCCAGTAGCGCTCGCGGGTCTTGGGGTCTTCGCGCCACATCTCGATGCGCACGGTGCTCTTGCCGCTGCGGGCGCTGTAGGTGAACACGTAGCCAGCGGCGCTGAAGAAACGGGGCTTGTCGCTCATCGGTGGTCTCCCTCTCTGGTGCGTTCGCGGGGCGCCGGTCGAGGCACCCTCCGCGTGAGAACGGATGTACAGCACCGCAAACGTACTGAACAAAATAATGGCGTCGAATGTTCAGTGTACCGTTCAGTCCGCGGAGGCGCGTCGCTCCGCAGGTTGTTGCCAGTGGGTGCAATTCTTCAGAGGTGCGCGGGCGAGAGAGATGGGCGTAAGTTCGTCGATGCGATGTCAGACCGCGCGGGACTCACGCTCGACGAGCGGCAGGAAATCGATGCCTTCTACGATCGCCTCGGGCCCGGCAGCACCCACTACGACCTCCTCGGCGTAGCCCGCAACGCCGACCCCGAGTCCGTTCGGCACGCTTACAACTCGCGCACGCGTCGCTTCCACCCGCGCTCGTTCTCGGGGCAGATCCCGGCCACGTACCAGCATCGCCTCGAGGCCATTCTCACGGCCCTCGACGAGGCCCACGGCATCCTCGAAGACCCCGTGCGGCGCTACCTCTACGACCAGGAGCTCGCCAACCGCGCCACGGCGTCCGCGCAGCGCACGCCCCCGGTGGGCCCCAGCAAGCGCACACCCATGCCCTCGACGCACACCTTCGCGTCGCCAAAGCGCACGCCCGCCCCGAGCATGTCTGACCCGACGGCGCGCCCCGACCCCTTCCGGCGCAGCAACACCCCTGCGACGCCCTTCAAGGCCGTCTCTGCGACGCAGAGCGACCCCCACGGCTCGCTCGACGTGCACACCCGCGTCACGCGCCCCAACCCTCTCTTCACCGACGTGCTGACGCCCGCGCGCCCCGCCCCGACCGCTTCGCCCGAGGGCGGCCCTCCGCGCGATCGCACGTCCCTCAAGCAGACCGGCCAGCAGCAGATCACACCGCCCCTCAAGCAGACCGGCCAGCAGCAGATCACCGCCCCCCTCAAGCAGACCGCGCAGCCCTTCGCGCCCCCGACGCTCGCCGCGCACTCGCGCGAGGGTCGCCCGGCGACGCCGCCGCAAGCGCCCTCGGCGCCCGTCGAAGCGCCGCCCCCGGCGGCCGCGCCGACCGCCGCGAGCGACGCGCGCACGCAGGCCCTCGAGGCGCAGGTCGCCACCCTCCAGGGCGAGGTGTCTACGCTGCTGGCCGAGGTCGAGCGCCTCGCGGTCTCGGTGCAGCTCACCATCGCGTACGGGCTCGAGCCCGACGGCGTAAAGCCCGAGCAGCTCATGACGGCGGGCCACGCCCTCGTCTCGACGCGCGTCGCGGTCGCCACGATGCTCGCGCGCCGCGAAGAGGCCGCGGGCCGCTGGGAGGCTGCCTCTACGCTGTGGCAGCGCGCTTCGAAGGCCCGCCCCGGCGAGGTGATGCTGCTGGTGCGGGCGGCTGACGCGCTACGGAGGTCCGGCGCCGATTTCGACGCCGCCGAGGCGCTCGCGCGTCAGGCGATCGAGCTCGACCCCGACTGCGCCGAGGCGCACGCGGCGCTCGCGGTCATCGACACGCGACGCAAGAGCTTGCTTTAGAGGGCGATCAGGGAGCGCTGCGGAGGGGAGAGGCAGGGCGGGGCTTCGTCGAATCTGGCGGCTCCAACCTGGAGCCGT
>CANMAT010000487.1 GCA_947494865.1 Deltaproteobacteria bacterium | reverse complement strand
TCCAACACCCAGCACGCGGTCCGCGAGACCGTGCAGGCATCCGAAGCGATCACGCATGCATCCCACGCAACCTCCCTCGCCTCCGCACGCATCCCGCACGCCGACGCCGCGGCGCTCAGCCCGTCATACGGCCCGAGCGAAACACGTGGTCCATGAGCTGATCGAGCTCCGCCAGCGCCTTGCGCGCGGGGTCCGTCGCGAGCGACTGGAGCGCCGCCTTGATCTCTCCGAGCGCGCGCATGTGCGCGAAGAGCTGCAGATCGCTGATGGGCGCGCCCGAGGTGAGCGTGCCCTTGATGCGTTGCACCTCCACCAGCAGCGCGTCGAGCCCCACCTCCATGCCGCCCGCGCGGCGCGCGTCGGGGTGCTGGCGAAACCACCCGTCGAGCACCGGGGCCACGATGCCGTCGAGAATCTCGGCCTGCTCCAGCGTGTTCCACGTGTGCTTGAGAATGAAGAGGTCGCTGATGTCGGCCGCGGGCCGGCCGTCGAAGTAGGCGCTCGCCGCCATGAGCTTCAACAGCTTGACCACACGCCGATCGGAGAGCGAAACCCCCTCCGCGCGAATCTGACACACGAGAGACTTGTACGTGGCCATCAGCTCGTCGCTGATGGTCATGCGGCGGGCGATCTCGCCGCGCGCCGACACGATCTCCTTCACCGACGTGAAGGGCTCCTGCGGGGGGCGCTCGACGAGGCGCTCGAGCTCCAGCGCCACGCCGCGGCTCACCAGCTCTTGAAAGTGGTAGGCGTCGAGGTGCTCGCTGCGCACGCGCAGCAGAAAGCGATCGAAGATGGCCTGCAGGCTCTCGTCGGCGGGCACCTCGTTCGAAGCGCCGAACACCGACAGGAGCGGCACGTCGACCACGGTGCCGCCGTTGTTGAACTTGCGCTCGTTCAAAATGGTGAGCAGCGAGTTGAGAATGGCGCTGTTCGACTTGAAGATCTCGTCGAGAAACACCACCTCGGCCTCGGGCATCATGCCCTCGGTGCGGCGGCGGTAGGTGCCCTGCCGAAACGCGGGGATGTCGACGGGCCCGAAGAGCTCGTTGGGCTCGGTGAAGCGCGTGAGCAGGTACTCGAAGTACGTGCTCTGAATGGAGCGCGAGAAGGTGCGCACGAGCGCGCTCTTGGCCGTGCCCGGCGGGCCGATGAGCGCGATGTGCTCGCCCGCGAGCACCGAGAGCACCATGAGGCGCACGGTCTCTTGTTTGCCGAGAAACTGGGCCTCGAGCGACCGGGCCATCGCCCGGAGCCTCTGTACGAGCGGCGTCGTCACGTGCGTACCTCCACCGCCCCCGCGCGCGCGAGCAGCGGCGCCGAGGGCGGGTCTTTCGGGAGCGATCGGTTCGGGTCGATGGGCAATGCGCGCTGCACCACGTCGGGCGACAGCCCCGTGAGCCGCGCCGCGCGGGCGTAGCCCAGGCGCGCATACGCGTCGTAGGCGAGCGGCTGCGAGGCGAGCGACGGGCCCTGCGGGCCTACACCCTGCGAGCCCTGCGGGGTCTGCGGCCGCGACTCGGGCGCCGTCGGCTTCGACGACAGCCCCTCGGTGATCGCCAGCTCGAGGTGAAAGCGCAGGAGGAGCCGCGCCGCCCCCTGCGGGAGCTCACCCTTCGCCGCGCGCACCGTGGCCTGCTCGACCGCGCGGAGGGCGGCCGTGCCCCGCGCGAGGATCATGCGCTGCGCCGCGCCGCGGAGGCACGCGTCGGCGAGGGCGTTCACGCCGGGCGGCGTCCACTCGAAGGCGAACGCGGGCGGGCGGTCGGCGATGGCGAAGTCGGTGAGCGGCGAGAGCGCGAAGGCCGCGCGCGCAACGCTCACGAGGTCGGTCTGCGGGTCGGTGTCGTCGGCATCGAGGGCCGCGAGCAGCTCCATGAGGGGCACGTCGGTTCGGTCTTCTCGCACGCGGCGCAGCTTGGGCCAGGCCACCAGCGCCGTCGGCGGAGCCACCCCGATAAAGTCGGCGTAGCCCGCCCAGAACGTGACGTGCGTGTCGACGCGCCGCAGCCGCGAGAGGCCGCACAGAACACCGTGGCGCAGCGACACCTCGGCGCGCGTGTGCGGAACGCCCGCCCACTCGAGCATCGCGAGGCACCACTGGCGCGCCTTGCGACGCAGGCTCGCGCGCCCCTTCGCATCGGGGTGCGTCATCGAGAGGAGGTTGTGCCACACGGCCGCGAGCGCGAGCGCGTCGAGCGGGAGCCCCGTGATCGACCCCACGGGCCCCAGCCTGGCGAGGCGCGTGCGCAGCGTGTCGACGATCTTCGTCACCACGTTGGCGTCGAGGTCGACGGGGTTCATCCACGGGGCGAGAACACCGGGGCCGATGAGGTCGCGCACCTCGACGCGGCCGCCCATCACCAGCGGCCCGACGAAGCGCGACACGAACTCGTGGTACGAGCCGTAGTCAGCCACCCGACGAGGCTCCGCCCGCGTCGGGGTCGTTCGTAGACGTCACCGCGTCGAGCTGCGCGGGCGAGGTGCGCTGCGGCGGGAGCTCACCGCGCGCGCCCGGCGACATGATGCCCGTGAGCACGCCCGGCGGTGTGGGCCACAGGTCGGGCAGCGGGAGGTCGGCGTCGAGCGGCGGCGCGATGAGCGCGTCTTCGTACACGGGCACGTCGGCCAGGAGCACCCGCGTGGCGGGCACGAAGGCGCTCTGCGGAATCGACGTGATGGGCGTCTTGTCGCCCGTGACGAAGAGCCGCGCGTCCCCCGAGGCCCGCGCGAGCTGGCGCAACACGTCGGGCGGAATGGGCGGCGAGAGACCCCACCCGAGGGGCACCATCACGTTCTCGCCGAGGTCTTCGTAGAGAACCCCGAGGGGCACCACTGAGGCGGCGTCGTGGCCGTACAGGTAGATCGACGTCTCGGTGAAGGCCACGAAGAGGCGGTTGAGCATCGCGGGCGGCAGCACCGACAGCATGCGCCCGAGGGTGTCTTGCTCGCCCAGCGGAATCACCGCGGCGGCCACGCGCTTGGGCGCGCTCCCCGTAGGAACGAGCTTCAACGGGAGAGAGAAGCTCCCGATGACGCCCGAGGTCTTCACGTTCTCGACGGTGGCGGGCGACGTGGCCACGAGGCTCGTGACCGTCTGCACGTCGACGAAGGGAGGCCTCACCGACAGGGTGATGGCGCCGTCGCCGCCCGCGCGAAAGATCACCATCTCTTCGCTGCCGAAGAGGGGCGCGCAGGCCGACAGCGGAATGGGGTGCCGGTGCCCGAACTCGACCACCGCGCGCTCACCATCGGGCACGAAGAGCCGCACGCCCGGGAGCGAGCGCAAGAGGTTGGTGAAGCGCTGCGCGGGTTGATTGAGTTGCAGCAGCCACGCGCGCTCGACGAGGTCGGACGTGCCGCCGCGCTGCCACTCGACCACGGCCACGCGGGCGGGCACGGCCCAGCGCGCGAGGTAGCCCACCACGCTGTCGCCGAGGCCCGTGCGCACGAGCGCATACAGCACGCGCGGGCTCTCGATGCGCGCGCGCGGCACGGCCACCGGCGCGAGCCGCAAGAGCAGGTCTCGCAGCGCGATCTCTTTGTCGACGCGGTACGGCTGCGCGAAGCGGTCGTGGTAGAGGCCGAGGTCGCCGGGGTCGTCGAGGAGCTGCGCGATGTCGTAGCCGAAGGGGGCCTGCGCGTCGCGATACTTCACGAAGTGGCGCCCCGAGCCCGTGAACACCATGGCGCCCACGAGGCGCGCGATGGCCGCGAGGCGATCGAGGCGGTGCGACGAGCTCGCCTGCACCTCGACCACCATCTCGCGCGTGCGCAGTGGAGAGATCACCTGCACGATGCGCAGCGAGTCGAGCAGCTCGTCGAGCGCGCCCTCTTCGCCCGCCGCGCGCAGGAACGCCACGAGGCGCTCGAGGCTCGGGAGCAGCACCACGCCGACGGGGCCGATGGCCACGCCGCGCGCGTCGGGCCCGAGGCCCGGCGTGCGAAACCGACTCTGATGCTGCGCGACGCGCTCGATCACGGGGGCCGCGACCGTACCCTCTTAAACGCTCTCTTTTCAACGACAGAGCGGCGCCTCGCGCGCGGTCTCTCTCGTTGACACCGTCGCGCGCGCAGAAGCACACTCGCGCCCCTCTTCGTGCGCCCCTCTACGCTGGCACTCCTCACGGTCTCGGGCGCGCTCGCGGCGTCGGGGGCGCTGCTGGCGCAGTCGCGCGTCGCGGTCACGCAGCAGTTCATGGCGGTGGCCGACGTGCGCCCGGGCATGCGCGGGTACGGCCTCACGGTGTTTCGCGGCGTGCGCCCCGAGCGCTTCGACGTCGAAGTGATCGACGTCATCCACAACTTTCGCCCGCACATGGACGCGATTCTCATCCGTCCCAACCACCCGATAACCGACCACGCGGGCACCGTCGCGGGCATGAGCGG
>CANMAT010000486.1 GCA_947494865.1 Deltaproteobacteria bacterium | reverse complement strand
CCCGCGACCCCCGCGACCGACTACGCACCCTCGGCCGCGTCGGTGCGCGACCACAGGCAGCTCCCGGGCGACGCGCTCTCGGCCGTCGACCGCTGCTCGGTCTGCCACGCCGACATCTTCGCCCAGTGGTCGCTCTCGGCGCACCGCTTCTCGTCGCTCGACAACCCCTTCTATCTGCCCGCGTTTCGGGCGTCGCGCGAGGCCCGCGGCCCGGCCGTCACGCGCTGGTGCGGCGGCTGCCACGACCCCGCCCTGCTCTTCGCGGGCGACCTCGACCAGGCCGAGGTCGACCGGCGCCACGAGCGCGCCGCCATCGGCGTAGGCTGCCTCCTGTGCCACTCCATCGAGCGCGTCCACGACCGCACGGGCAACGGCAACTACGTGGTCTCGCCCGACGGCGTCACCTATCCGCCGCGTGAGGGCACCGACCGCGAGGCCGTCGCGCAGCACCGCGCGCGCCTCATGCGGCCCCTCTTGCGCACCGCGGAGTTCTGCGCGAGCTGCCACAAGGTGGGCATCACCGAGGCCGTCAACGGCGCGCGGTGGCTCCGCGGCCAGAACGAGTTCGACCTCTGGGACCAGAGCGCCTACGCGGGCCACGACGTAGAGCGCTACGACCCCGACGTGGAGCGCCGCACCTGCCAGGGCTGCCACATGCCCCTCGAGCGCGCGCCCCTCGGCGACCGCGCGGCCCACAACGGCATGGTGCGCTCGCACCGCTTCGCGGGCGGACACACCGCCCTCGCGGCCTGGGTCAACAGCCCCGAGATGATGGCCGCCGAGCAGCGCGCCCTCGTCGGCGCCGTGCGCCTCGACGTGCTGCGCGCGCCCGTCACCGAAGGGTCGCAGCCGCGAGGCGCCGACGCCCTCGAGGCCCGCGCGCTCACCGCGGGGGAGGCCCTCGCCTTCGACGTGGTGATGGTCAACGAGGCGGTCGGGCACCGCTATCCGTCGGGCACCGCCGACGTGGCCGACACGTGGCTCGAGGTCGTGGTGAGCAACGCGCGCGGCCCCGTCGCCCAGAGCGGTCTGCTCACGCCCACGGACCCGGGGCCCCTGCGCGACGACGCGCACCGCCTCGAGCTGCGCCCCGTCGACGACCACGGCGCGCCCGCACTCCTGCGCGACCCGCACCGGTACCGCGCGGTGGCGTACGACACCACCCTGCCGCCGCGCGCGGCGAGGGCCGTGCGGTACACCTGGCGCGTCCCGTCGGGCGCGGCCTTCGCGGGGCCGTACACCGTGACCGCGCGGCTCCTGCACCGGCGCCTCGGCAACCCCTACGTGACCGCCGCGTGCCGCAGCGCCGTCGCCGACCAGGGCCGCCCGTGCCCCAGCGAGTGGCCCGTCACCGTGGTCGCCGCGGTGGCCGCGACGCCCGGCGTCGCAGGCGCGATCCGTCACGAGCCCGCGCTCCCCGCGGCGCTCACGGCCTCGTGGCGGCGCTGGTACGATCACGGCCGGGCCCTCGTCGAGTGGAACGTGCAAGAGCGCGTCGACCAGTCGCTCGGGAGCCTCGAGCGCGCGATCGCCGAGGCGCCCGAGCGCGCCGAGCCCTACGTCGAGCGCGCCCGCCTCTCGATCCGCGAGGGCCGCACCGACGAGGCGCACCGCTGGCTCGACGAGGCCGCGCGGCGCGCCCCCGGGGCCGCCGTGGTGCCCTACCTGCGCGGCGTGGCGGGCTCCGACGTGTGGCGCTGGGCCGAGACCGTGGCCCCCCTCGGAGAGGCCTACGCCGTCGCGCCGGGCAACGTGCGCCTCGCCGAGATGTACGCCAACAGCCTGGGCATCGCGGGGCGCCACCGCGAGGCGCTCGCGGTGATCACCGCGGGCCTGGGCATCGACCCCGAGCGCGCGCAGCTGCTCAACCTCGAGGCCCTCGAGCTCGACGCCCTCGGCGCCCGCGACGAGGCCGCGCGCGCCCGCGCCGCGTGGGACCGCCACCGCACCCCCGACGCCCTGCCGGGCCTGCGCTCGCGCTGCAAGCGCGACGTGCCCAACTGCGCCCGCGAGACCGAGCCCCTTCACACCCACGCCCTCCGCGACCTTCGCTAGAACGGCTTATTCGTAGGGGTTTACAAAGAGCCGCAGCGGGTCGGCCGCGGCCTGACGGGGCGGCGCACGCGGGCTCATGGGGGGCCGCGGGCGCGGGGCGACGGGCGGCGCGCGCGGGGCCTCCGGGGCGACGAGCGTCGGCGCAGACGCGGCCTCGAGGCACGCCGTCGAGGCGGGCGCGGGTGCGGGCGCGACGAGGGCGCGGGGCGGCTCCGGAGGCGGCGGCGAGGGCCCGCGCAGCGCGAGGGCGGCGACCACAAAGCCCGCGAGAAAGCCCGGCACCACGGCGGCCCACACCCAGCGCGACGACAGCGCGCGCGACGCCTGCGGCGGCGAGAGCTCGAGCGCCGGGGGCGCCCGCTGGGCGAAGGGGTCCGGCGGCGGCGCGGGCATCTTGGGAATGGTGCTCTGCAGCGTGAGGCCCGTCTCGCGAGAGGCCTCGCACGCGAGCAGTTCGCCGATGAGGGCGCGCATCGTGGCGGGGCGCTCGTCGCGCTCGGTGCGCAGGGCGCGGTCGACGACCGCGGCGACGTCGGCGGGCACGTCGGGGCACACGCTGCGCACCGCGGGGGGCTCGAGGTAGCGCACCTGCGCCATCACCGCGTCGATGTGGGGCCCCTCGACGGGGCAGCGGCCCGTGAGGGCTTCGAAGAGCGTCACGCCCATCGCCCACACGTCGGTGCGCGCGTCGAGGTCGCGCTCGCAGCGCGCCTGCTCGGGCGACATGTAGTGCGGCGTTCCCACGGGCATGCCGGTGTACGAGCTGCGACGGTCGCCGGGCTCGCGCGACATCGATACGCCGAAGTCGATGAGCTTGGGCACGAGCGCGCCGTCGGGGCCGCGCGCGAGCAGAATGTTCGACGGCTTCACGTCGCGGTGCACCACGCCCACGTCGTGGCAAGCGGCGAGCGCGTCCATCACCGGGAGCAGCGTGCGAAGGGCGTCTTCGGGCGTCGCGCGGCGGCCCGGGGCGCGCGCGAGCACCACGTCGTAGCTGTCGCCGTCGAGCAGCTCCTCGACGATGAAGGGCAGCCCCCGCTCGTCGACGCCCGCGTCGAGCACCTCGACGATGTTCGGGTGCCGGAGGTTCGAAGCCACCCGCGCCTCGTGCCAGAAGCGCGCGACCACCTCGGGCACGCACGCGTACTCGGGGCGCAGCAGCTTGATCGCCACGCGCCGCCCCGTCCACGTGTTCTCGGCGGCGTACACCATGCCCATTCCGCCGCGGCCGAGCGCCGACACGAGGTGATATTTGGGCCCCGCCTTGGCCCCTGGAGCTATCTCTGCGCGCGCGTTGTCGACCGGGGCCGGCGCCCCGTGGCGCCGTGCCGACTGCCGCGTGATCACCGATGCGTTCACCATGGCGCCGCCGTGCGGTGCATCGCGCGTGCCCCTTGATTTCAAGCATTTTCACGCGACCACACTGGGGTGTTGCGTCACATCGCGTGAACGCGCGCCTCACCCCGCGGCGCGCCGTAGACTTTGTTCTTGACAGGGCCACGCGATGGGTTCACCCCTCGCGATCTCTGCCATGGAAGCGCGCATCGTCATGAACACCGCCACCACTCGCCGCTCGAAGAGCGCTGCGACGGCGGACTCGTACGTGCGCCCTGTGCTGGGGTTGATCCTCGCACGCTGAGCGCGCGGGAGCAGGCGACGAGTGCGTTCGCCTTACGTTCCCCGTGTGCGGGTCCGCGCGTTTAGGCGCCGCCCTGCTCTCGCGGCTCAGCAGACCGACACCGCAGCGCTTCACGGCGCGCGGTGAGCGCGGTCCCGCGTCAGCGATCAACACTCACACGTGATCGCCGGGCACCCTCCCTCGCGTCGCCGACGCGCGACGGGGAGGGCGCGCGGCGGAGGAGCTTCGTCATGCCTCGCAACGTCTCGATCGAACGCGTACGCAACCTCGGCATCATGGCCCACATCGACGCGGGCAAAACCACGCTGTCCGAGCGCGTGCTGTATTACACCGGCCGCATTCACCGCATGGGCGACGTGCACGAGGGCACCACGCGCCTCGACCACATGGTGCAAGAGAAGCAGAAGGGCATCACCATCACCGCGGCGGCCACCAGCGCGCCGTGGACGGTGCGCGACGGCCTCTTCGAAGGGGCCGAGCACCAGCTCGCGCTCATCGACACGCCGGGCCACGTCGACTTCACCATCGAGGTCGAGCGCTCGCTCCGCGTGCTCGACGGCGCGGTCGCGGTGTTCGACGGCTCGCAGGGCGTCGAGCCCCAGAGCGAGACCGTGTGGCGTCAGGCCGATCGGTACGAGGTGCCGCGCATCGCGTTCATCAACAAGATGGACAAGGTGGGCGCAGACTTCGCCATGT
>CANMAT010000485.1 GCA_947494865.1 Deltaproteobacteria bacterium | reverse complement strand
GCTGTGGTTCCCCGACGACGCCGCGGTCGACCCGGCGCGCCTCGTCGCGGGCGTCGTGCAGGCCGCGGCGCGCGCGGGCGTTCACTTTCGCAGCGGCGTCACCGCCCGCCGCGTGGTGATCGAGAAGCGCCGCGCGCGCGGCGTCGAGACCGACGAGGGCCTCGTCGAGGGCGACGCCGTCGTGGTCGCCGCGGGCGCCTGGAGCGGGCTCGTCGACGGCGCGCTCGGCAACCCCGCCAGCGTGCGCCCCGCGCGCGGTCAGCTCGTCGAGTTCGAAACGTGCCCGTCGCCCCTCCGCGGCGTCGTGTACGCGCACGGGGGCTACCTCGTACCCCGCGCCGACGGCCGGGTGATCGCGGGCAGCACGCTCGAGTTCGTGGGCTTTCGCCGCGGCGTCACGGCCGACGGCCTCGCGAAGGTGCTCAGCGCCGCGACGCGCACCGTGCCCTCCCTCGGCGAGGCCACCATCGCGCGCACCTGGTCGAACTTTCGCCCCTTCACCGACGACCGCGTCGCCCTCGTGGGCCCGCGCGACATCGACGGCCTCGTGATCGCGACGGGGCACCACCGCAGCGGCATCCTCCTCGCCCCCGTGACCGCCGAGATCGTGCGCGACCTCGTCGTGCGCGGCCACACGCGGCGCCCCATCGTCGCGCTCTCCCCCCTGCGCGCCATCACGCCGTCATGATCATCGATCGCTTCGTCGTCGCCAACGGGCTCACCCATCACGCGCTCGAGCACCCCGGCGGCGGTCGCGCGCCGGTGCTGCTCCTCCACGGCTACCTCGACCTCGCGGGGAGCTTCGCCGAGGTGATCGCGCGCCTCGGCGCCGCGGGCCACCGGGTGATCGCGCCCGACTTTCGCGGCCACGGCGACAGCGACCGCGCCCCCGCGGGGAGCTACTACCACTTCCCCGACTACCTGGCCGACGCGGCCGCGCTGCTCGACGCCTTCGCGCTCGACCGCCCGCACGTGGTGGCGCACTCGATGGGCGGCTCCGTGGCCACGATGCTCGCGGCGGTGCTGCCCGAGCGCGTGCGCTCCCTCTCGCTGCTCGAAGGCATCGGGCCGCCCGCGATGCCCGCCGACGTGGCGCCCGACCGCACGCGCCTCTGGCTCGACGGCGCGGCGAAGGTGCGCGCCCGCGGCGCCCGCCGCGTCGCCTCCCTCGACGAGGCCGTGACGCGCATGCGCATCTCGAACCCCGACGTTCCCGTAGAGACGCTGCGCGCGATGGCGCCGCGCGCGCTGCGCGCCACCGACGACGGCGGGTGGGTGTTTCGCTTCGACCCGATGCACCAGACCACGGCGCCGGGCCGCTTCGACGCCGAGGCCTTCGAAGCCTACATCGCGCGCGTGGCGTGCCCGGTGCTGCAGGTGTGGGGGCGCGACCCCGACGGGTACGCGTACTTCAGCGAGCGCGCGGAGAAGTTTCGCGACGCGCGCCGCGCGGTGCTGCCCGAGGCGGGCCACATGATGCATTGGACGCAGCCTGACGCGCTCTGCGACGCGGTGCTGGCGTTTCTCGACGGGGTGGAGGCGGGTGCGGAGGCGGCTACGACTTGATCTTGTCGAGCACTTCGTCTTCGCTCGGGAAGCGCCCCTCCTTGAGCTTGCTGTAGATCAGTCGCCCGTCGACGCTCACCTCGAAGGCCCCGCCGCCTGCGCGCTCGAGCACCGCGTCGACCCCGAGCTCATCCTTCAGTACGGCCGCGAGACTCGCGGCCCGAGGACGGTAGTTTCAAGCCACGCAATACTGGATCTTGATCTCCACGATGCACCTCCGCGCGTGTGTCGCGCAGCCGCATCGTGGGCACGACCGCGCCCCCTGTCACGCCCCTTTGGGCGCCTTGCGAGGCTTTGACTTCCCCCGCGTCCACGCGCAGGGCCACGCCTCTTCACGAAGGTGCGGCAGGGCTTCATACACGGCCATGTCGTGCGAGGGGACCACCTTCGCGCCGTGGTCTCTCTCCGCCGCGAGGAGGTGCGCGAAGCCCTCGCGCTGCCCCGCCACGCTCCACGCCATGGCGCGCATGTAGAGGCTCGGGGGCTTCGAAGCGTCGTCGTGAAAATCGTCGGCGAACATGGCGGCGTCGCCCGCGTGCAGGGCCCACCCCTCGGCGAGCTTCACGGCCACGGCCACGGAGCCGCGCGTGTGGCCCTTCGCGTCGAGGAGCAGCACCGTGCCGTCGCCGAAGAGGTCGTGCGAGGCTTCGAAGCCCAGCGCCGCGGGGCCCGCGAGCGCGTGCGTCTCCACCTTCGGGAGGTCGAGCGTGCGGAGGTCGTAGCCGCCGACGGGGCCGCGCGGCACGGCGCTCCACTCGCGCGCCGCGCAGTGCACCGTCGCGAGGGGAAAATCTACGGCGCCGCCGATGTGGTCGATGTGAAGGTGCGTGGCCACGATGTGCCTCACATCACCGGGCGCGTACCCGAGCGAGATGAGCTGCGAGGCGAGCGCGTCTTCGGGCTTCACGTCGAGGCCCAGAAAGAAGCTCTTTGCGCGCCCCGGGTCGCGCTCGGGCCACGCGCAGGTGAGCCGCGACCAGCCCGCGTCGACGAGCACCAGCCCGTCGGGGCGCTCGATGACCGCCACCGTGACGGGCATGCGCGTCGCGCGGAGCCCGCCGCCGGTGCGCTTCAAGAAGAACTCGGGCCCCGCCACCGTGCCCGACGTGCGAAACAAGAGGCTCATAGGCGCGCGAGACTATCGCACCCGCGGCGGGTTCAATACTCGCCGCGGAGGCCCAGCGAGGGGAGTATGGGCAGGCCCGTGATGGGGACGCTCGAGCGTCGATCGAAGCTGTACACGCGGCTCTCGACGTTGGCCTGATAGGTGGCGTTGAGCACCTCGGCGATGAATTGCATGTTGACGGGCCCCCAGCGGAAGCGCTTCGCCACGCGCACGTCGAGGGCGAAGAAGTCGGGCAGGCGCCCGGGGTTGAGCCTGTCGACGTAGGTGAGCGCCACGTCGTTGTCGCTGTCGTAGAGGGCGCCGGTGACGTTGGGCTCCGGCGAGCCCGACGTGTAGCGCGCGCGCAGGCCGGCCTCCCAGCCGCGCGGGAGCACCGCGCCGAGCACGAGGGTGAGAATGTGCGGCTGGTCCCACGGCGACGTGTACCAGGCGCCGGTGGGGCCGTCGCGGCGCTCGGCGCGCTGGAGCGTGTACGAGATCCACGCCACGAGGGGGAGCCGCCCGGGACGCAGCCGCACCATGGCCTCGGCGCCGTAGATGCGCGCGTTGCCCGTGCTCGCGAAGCGCTCGGGCGCGCGGCGCCCGTCGCGATCGATGACCCGCTGCGAGGGCGCGGCGGTCTGGTCGCCGTACTTCACGAAGCCGTCGACGCTGAGCTCGAGCACGTTGTCGACGACCCACGACTGGAGCCCCACGGCGGCGTGCTGCCAGCGCTCGAGGGCGAGGTCGGGGTTGCCGAAGCCCGGGAGCACCGTGTAGCCCCGCGGCGTGGTGGTGTACGCGCCGAAGCCCGCGCGCAGCGCGAGGCGCGGGTGCACCGCGAGGCGCGCCGTCATGCGCGGATCGACGGAGAGCCCGCCGGTGCGCGAGAACGCGTCGACGCGCACGCCCGCGAGCACGTGGAGCGCGCGCGTGGGGTCGAGGGAGAGCTCGGCGTAGGCCGCGGGGTTGAAGAACGACCGCACGTCGGCGTAGCGCACGAGGCGGGCGCGCACGGGCGCGTCGTCGATGCCGTTGGGGCTGAGCGGCGGCGCGGTGATGGCGGCGTCGGTGGTGCCGGCCTGCACGTCGAGGCCGACGTAGAGGCGCGCGCGGGCCGAGAGGCGCAGGTCGAGCTCGTCGCGCACCGAGGCGGTGGTGGTGCTGATCGCGTAGCGGATGTCGGGGCCGAGGGAGACGTCGGAGCGCGTGTACGACACCGCGGGGGAGAGGGTGTGCTCGGCGGCGGACGAGAAGCGGTGGCGCCAGCGCGCCTGCACGCCGTGATGGGCGAGGTGGCTGCCGTACGCGATGGTGTCGACGGGGTACTCGGGCGACGGCGACGCCACGTTGAGGGTGAGCGCGTCGTCGCTGCCCGAGCCGAGCACGCGGACGTGGTCGCGCGCGGTGGCCTCGACGTCGACGGCGAGCTGCCAGTCCCAGTACACGGGGAGGCGCGAGAACGACGCGCCCGCGGAGTCGGCGGCGAAGGCGGCGAGCAGCGCGTCGACGTAGCTGCGGCGCAGGCCCGCCATCACGGTGACGCGGCGACCGAGGGGGACGGTGGCGGCGACGCCGGCGTCGATCACGTCGACGTCGGCCCACACGTGGGCGCGGTCGCGCGCGGGGTTGCGCAGCGTCACGTTGATGACCCCGCCCGCGGCGCGGCCCCAGCGCGCGGAGAAGTTGCCGGGCATGAACTCGATGCGGTCGACGAGGTCG
>CANMAT010000484.1 GCA_947494865.1 Deltaproteobacteria bacterium | reverse complement strand
TCGGCGGGCTCGGCGGCGACGCGCACCTCGACGTGGCCGTCGCGGGTGAACTTCACGGCGTTGGAGACGAGGTTCAAGAGCACCTGGCGGATGCGCCCGGGGTCGCTGCGCACGCACGCGGGGAGGCCCTCGGCGGCGGTGAGGCGCAGGGTGTTGCCGCGCGCGTTGGCGGCGCCGCGCATGAGGTCGACCACCTGGCGCACCTCGAGGGCGGGGTCGAACGCGAGCGACTCGAGCTCGACGCGCCCGGCCTCGATCTTCGAGTAGTCGAGCGCGTCGTTGAGGAGGGTGAGCAGCGCGTCGCCGGAGGCGCGGATGGTCTCGATGAAGCTGCGCTGCTCGTCGGTGAGGCCCGTGTCGAGGAGCAGCGTGGTCATGCCGATCACGGCGTTCATCGGGGTGCGCACCTCGTGGGACATCACCGCGAGAAAATCGCTGCGGGCGCGCCCCCCGAGCTCGGCGGCGTCGCGGGCCACGGCGAGCTCGCGGTTGAGCGCCTCGAGGCGCCCCTGGGCCTCGACGAGCGAGCGGTTGCGGGCCTCGAGGTCGACGCGGGCGCGCTCGAGGGCCAGCGCGCGGCTCTCGGCGTCGTCGAGGGCGGCGCTCATGTCGCGTTCGAAGGCCCCGGCGATGCCAATGGTGGCCAGCAGCATGCCGAGGCCCGTGGCGACGAGCAGCAGGCCGTCGACGCGGCTGCGCACCGCGGGCACGACGCCGACGGCGTGGAGGGCCATCACGGCGAGGAAGGTCACCGCCGCGAAGACCGTCCAGCGCAGGGCCGAGCGCGCGCCGCCGATGGCGAGGGCCGTCATGGGCACGAGGGGCGACCACACCCACACGGCCATGAGCATCGGGCCCATCGTCCACGATTTAAAGCCCACTCCGACGAGCATGGCGCAGAACTGAAGAGAGGTGGCGAGGCGCGAGCGGCCGCGGCGCGAGAGGGTGAGCACCACGGCCTCGATGGCGATGAAGCCCGCCCCGAAGGCCGCGTGCGACCACTGCCCGATCGGGATCGAGACGACCACGAGCACCACGAGCAGGAGCAGCGCGAGCACCGCGTTGCGGACGAAGATCCGCATGCGGTTCGCCTCGCGGTCGGTGCGCCCTCGCAGCGCGGGCGGCATCCACCACTCGACGACGCGAGACGTGTCGCTCACGAGCGGAAAGAGCCGCCTTTGCAGGGAATCGAAGTGCACGCGCGCCCGTTGGCTCCTGTCTCGCAGGCATTGGATAGAACGGCGCCTCCCGCGTCAACGAAGACCCACCGCACCGCAGCCACCATCGGGGTATTACCCGCCGTCGGCGACGGGCTTCACGACGGCGGGCCGCGGCGCGTGATAGCGTGCGGGCGACGGCTTCGATGCACACGCAGACCACACCATGGTTGCCAGGCGCGCTCGTAGGCGAGCGCTACGAGGTCGTGCGCCGGCTCACCGCGGGTGGCATGGGCGAGGTGTTCGAAGCGAGGGACATCAAGCGCGACCTCCCGGTGGCGCTCAAGCGCATGCTCATCGACGGGGGCGGCGGCACGCTCGAGCGCGAGCGGCGGCTCCACGAGGCGAGCGTGCGGATGCACCGCGAGGCGATTCACACGTCGCGCCTCGGGCACCCGGGCATCGTGAACGTGCTCGACCTCACGTACGACCTCGACGCCACCCCCGTCGTGGTGATGGAACTCCTGCACGGCGTGACGCTCGCCGAGGTGATCCGCTACACCACGTTGCCCGCCCACGTGGCCTGCGACTGGATGGCCCAGGTGCTCGACGCCCTCGCCGTCGCGCACGCGAGCGGCGTGGTGCACCGCGACCTCAAGCCCGAGAACCTCTTCCTCATCGAAGACCCCGCGATGCCCCTCGGGGTGCGCGTGAAGATCCTCGATTTCGGCGTGGCCAAGCAGGTGAGCGCCGACGGCGCCGACCCCGGCAGCGACGACGACGCGAGCACCTCGGTCACGATGGCCAACGTGTTTCTCGGGTCGTTTCAGTACGCGTCGCCCGAGCAGTTCGACCCCACGAAGCGCGTCTCGGGCCGCAGCGACCTCTACGCCGTCGGGGTGATCTTCTTCCGCGCCCTCACGGGCCGCCACCCGGCCAACTCCCGCGCCCTCAACGACCTCATGCTCCGCACGCTCTTCGGCAACATCGAGCGCAGCGCGCGCCCCTACCGCCCCGACGTCCCCCTCTGGCTCGACGCCGCCCTCGCCCGCGCGCTCGCCCTCGACGCCAACGACCGCTTCGCCACCGCCGAGTCCATGCGCGACGCCCTCCTCGACGGCCACCGCGCCGCGCGCGCCACGCCGATGCCGCCGCCCGCCGCGCCGCCCCCCGCGAGCCTCGCGCCCGCGAGCCCGCCGACGCCCTCGCGCCGCGTGCACCTCGCCGCCCTCGCGGCCCTGACGCTCCTCGCCGTGTGCGCCCTCGGCGCGCTCCTCGCGCGCTGAGCGGGTTCGCCCCGTGACAGCGGGTGCCCTTCGCGGGTAAAGCACCGCCCACGAACCCGCCATGGCCCTCGAATGCGCTCACTGCGGCACCCGCTGCGACGACGGCTCTCCCCGCTGCCCCCGATGCCTCCGCGCGACGCACCTCGCGCCCGTCGAGGCCGCCCCGCCGCGCCGCGCTCCCCTGCGCGTCGCCGCCCTCGTGGGCGCCCTCGCGCTCGCGGCCGTCGGCGGCGCCGTCGTCGCGTTGCGCCGCACACCGGCGCCCGACGCCCCCGGCGTGCCCGCCGCGGTGGCCCCCGCGGCGACCGATCCCCTCGCCGTCGAGACGCCCGCGCTGCGCGCCGTGGTCGAGCGGCTGCGCGCCGAGCGCGACGCCACGGCCCGCGCCCGCATGGCCGCCGTCGAGGTGCACCAGCGCCGCGTCGCCCCCGTGGCCGACGACGACGAAGACGCCCCGCCGCCCCGCGCGCCCGACCTCCTGTGGCGCGTGCTCCCGTCGCAGCGCGAGCGCGTCACCGAGCTCGACCTCGCGCGCCTCGTGGCGGCCCTCTTGCGCGCCGCGGGAGACACCACCGCCGCCGTGGCCGAGCGCACGGCGCCGCCGCGCATCGACGAGCCCCTCGACCCGTCGGCCTCGCGGGGCGCCTTCGTGGCGGTGTCCGGCGAGCACGTCGTCGAGGTGACGCAGGGCACCCTCGTGGGGGCCGCGTCGGTGCGGCACACCGCGCTCACGGCCGCCGAGCTCGCGGGCGCCATCTCGTCGCAGGCCGCCCTCGAGCTGGCCGCGTCGGGCGCGGCGCGCGACCGCGCGGTGCAGTACGCCAGCGCCGCCGTCGAGGCGTGGACCGACTCGCCCGCTCCCCTCGCGGCGCGCGCCAAGGTGTGGGCCCTCGCGGGCTCCCTCCCCCTCGCCGAGAGCGACCTGCGCGCGGCCATCGCCATGCGCGACGACGGGGCCCTGCAGCTCGCCCTCGCCCGCGTGCGGCTCCTCGACGGCGACGTGGTGGGCGCCGCGCGGGCGTCGGTGCGCGCGGCCGCGCTGAGCCCGGCGTGGGGCGCCGCGGCGGTGGCGCTCCTCGCGCTGCGCCCGGTGAACGAGCAGCTCGACGCGGGCGCCCCCGACGCGTGCTCGCTCCTGCGCCAGGCGCGCGCCCCGTGGACCGACGACGCCTACGCCCTCTGCTCGCCCGACGTGGCCGACGACGTGCGTGCGGCCGCCGCGCGGCGACTCTTCGAAGCCTCCCGCGACCCGCTGCGCGTGGCCTTCGCGGCCTCGATGCTCGGCGCCGACGCGGGCCCCGCGCTGCGCGCGAAGGTCGCCCCCCACGCGCGCCGCGAGGCCATCGCGTGGCTGTCGCTCCTCGGTCGCCCCGAGCTCGCGGCCGCCCTGCGCGAAGCCCCCGACGCCGGGCGCTGACACCCCGCGCGAGCGCCGACGTCGCCCACGCGCGCCCGCCCGACCGCGCGGCGCCGTAGCGTAGCTCCAGGGCGTTGGTGCCCTCGTAGCGCACCCCTCCGACGGGGGCATCGGGGCGCCCCGCGCGAGGTCGGCCGCCGTGTAGGGGATGCGCGTCACGCGACCGCGCACCGCACCGACGCGCCGGCGCTTCGTCGTTGGATCGCCACGGTGTCGTGATCGCGGGCAGGGGCGATCGCGTCGTCAACGACAAGCCTTCGCCCGCGCGTGGCGGCGCTCCCGTGGTCGCTGTTGAGGGGGTTCGCCCCCCCCCTCGAGGTAAATGGATGTTCAGCACACGGGGGCATTCGATGGCCCCCGCAGGTAAACACACGTTCTCCTCGATGGGGATTCGATGGCCCCCGCAGGTAAACACACGTTCTCCTCCGGGGGGCGTTCGAGGGCCCCACAGAGTGAACATATGTTTACCCGTCAGGGGGTTCGCCCCCCTCCGAGGCCGACGATTCTTCGAAGCGTCGGGGGTTCGACCCCCTCACATCCCG
>CANMAT010000483.1 GCA_947494865.1 Deltaproteobacteria bacterium | reverse complement strand
GTGACCCCGCGCGCCGCCACGCCGATGGCGCCCGTGCTCCGCGTGCTTCGCGCGTGCGCGGCGACCTCGTGCGAGTCATCGGCGCAGGCTCCCTCGGGCGCGCCCGCGGCGCTCTCCTTCGACAACCCCGACGCGGTGAGCGTCGACGTGGTGGTCGCCGTCTCGAACGCGCTCGGGGCCGGCGGCTCCTTCGACGTCTCGTCGACGCTGGGCGCGATCCCCGCGGGCGTGACGTGCGCGGGGCCGACCGCGCTGACGGTCGACGTCGTGTCGTCGGCCAACACGCTCAACGGCACGGTGTCGGGCGCCTCGACGTGCGAGCCCGACGTCCCCGGGCCGCAGCTCTTCTATACGTTGCGCATCCCCGCAGGGCGCCGCGCGACGGTGCTCGCCACGCCCACCGGCGCCTCGCCCTGGCGCCCGACGCTGCGCGCGCTCGACACGTGCGCGGCGCCGCTGTGCGCGCAGTACGCGACGGCCCCGGCGGCGGGAGCGCCCGCCTCGCTCGCGATCGACAACACCACGGCGGCCGAGCGCGTCGTGGTGTTCACCGTTGCGGGTGCGGGCCTCGCGCCGGGCGGACCGGTCGACGTTCGGGCTACCCTCTCGGCGGCGGCGCCGAGCCCCTACGTGGTGTCGATGATCCCCGTGGCGTGCGACGCGATGCCCGCGAGCGCGCTCGTCGCGCCCGCCGAGGGGTGGGACGATGACAGCGCCACCGCGCCCATCGCGCTCCCCTTCCCGCTGCGCTTCTTCGCGGCGTCGCCGACGCATTTCGCGGTGTGCTCCAACGGCTTCGTCGAGCTCCTCGACAGGGACGGGGTCACGCCCTCGATCGCCGACGTGAACGTCGCGATGCCCAACAACCGCGTGCCCAACGGCCTCGTCGCGCCCTTCTGGGACGACCTCGCGCCCGTCGACGAGACCTCCGACGTGCGCGTCGCGACGCTCGGCCGCGCGCCCGCGCGCCGCCTCGTTGTGCAGTGGACCAACTGGCAGGTGATCGGCGACACCGCCTCGCGCCTCGTGTTTCAGACCAAGCTGTTCGAAGGCACCAACGTGATCGAGCACCACTACTGCGCGGCGACGCCCGCGCGCGCGCTGCCCCTCGGCGCGAGCGCCACGATCGGCGTCGAGAGCCTCGACGGCGCGTCGGCGGTAGGCATCGCGCACAACCGCTTCAACGCCGTAGACCCGGCCAACGCCTACAGGCTCGCGCCGCGCTGAGGAGGTCGGCACAAGACCGCTCCGCGCCTCGACGCAGCGGTCGTACGTGATCGAAGTACAGCGGGTGAGGCTCGTACGTCGCGCCTCGCGGCAGGGCGCTCGCGACGGTCTCTGGAGAGTTGTTGAGAGGCTAGATCAGGGCGAAGGGAGGCTGGTGACCGTGGTGCCGAAGTCGATGCGGGTGCCCGCGGCGCCGGTGCCGTAGTGCCCGAGCGCACGGCGCGCGGCGATCGCGGTGTAGCCGCCAGGAACGCCGGGCGTCGCGCGCGCGCCGCCCGTCGCCTCGCCCAGGGCGTAGAGGTGGCCGTTGAGCACGAAGCCGCCGGTCACCGTGCGGAAGTCGGTGGGCGACGTGCCGGTGAGAAACTGGCCGCTCGTGGAGTTGATGTTGTAGCAGGCGAAGTTCTCGCCGTTCGACGTGTCCGTCCACCGCTGCGCGAAGGCGGGCGTGTCGAACACCACCGGGGCGGAGCCCGCGGGGAAGGTGAACGTGCGAATGTCCTCGACGCGCGCCGCGGTGTTGAGCGCGTCGAGCGCGACGCGGCCGTTGAACGCGATGCCAGCCACGACGGGCTTCTCGTTGCGCGTCGCGCCGCTGAGGGTGATGCCGCCGGTCGCGTTGCCCACGAGGTAGAGCGCGCCGTCGAGCACGAAAGCGCCATCGACGGCGCGAAACTCGCCGATGCCCGACGAGGCCACGATGCGCGGAATGCCCGCGAAGCTCTCTTCGCCCGTGGTGATCACCAGGTACGTCGCGAGGCGCTCGTTGCCGTGGTTGGACCACCGCAGGAGGAGCGACGAGAGCTGGTGAACCTGCACGTTCACCTGAAGGCCAGCGACGGCCGCGTTCTGGTCGCGCACGCCCGGCCACGCGTCGGCTGCGGGGATCGTGACCTCGAAGCGGCCCGAGATGCGAACCTCGTCGCCCGCCGAGGCGACGTTGCCTTCGCCGTCGTCGACGACGTTGCTACACCCCAGCGCGGTGAGCGCGAGCGCCGCAGCGCCCAGAATTCCAATGCCTCTCATGGTGCGTGCCATCGAATCACCCTCCAACTGTGCAATCCCGTGCTCAGACCCGCGGTGAAGTTACGTGCACTTCGCTCCCGCTGTCCAGACGTTGTGTGGAAAGATCGCGGTCACGGATCACCCCCTGGGACGAATCGGTAGACCTCGGCCGCTTCGGGCGTGCAGTTCGATCCCCGCGCGTCGACGCACCCCCGGTGGAGCTCGATCGAGGGCCTCACGCCCGCGCGTCCGTCGAGGCTCTCGACCCCGGTGGTGCCAGCCCGAGCGCCCGTCGCGGCGCGAAACACGATCTCGATGATCCCGGTCGTCTCGTGGAGGACGACCTCGAACGCAAGGCGCGCCCCCGGCGAGCGGTCGTAGTAGGTCGCGTCGGGCCACTCGATCGCGAGCCTCCGCGCGGG
Source organism: Deltaproteobacteria bacterium (assembly GCA_947494865.1). GTDB lineage: Bacteria > Myxococcota_A > Polyangia > Polyangiales > CAISKJ01. Next base: position 1,750 of record CANMAT010000483.1, on the reverse strand, counting down.
GGCAGCTCCCACGACCGCCACGCAGAGCTGCGGGTCGCGCGCCGAGAGGTCAGCCCAGTGCGCCGCGATGACGCCGTTGGGGAGGCCCGGTGACGGGATGATCCCCGAGAGCGCGCCGTCCCCCGCGCCGAAGCGCACGTATCCGCTCGTGCTCACGGTGAGCGCGCTCCCCGCGGCGCGCGCCTCGCCCCAGAATGGAAACTCGAACGGGAGCGACAGCGCCTGCTCGGCGTCGTCGGCGCGCGCGAAGGTCACGCGCGTGCTCCCTGACGCCGCGCACGCGTCGACGAAGGGCACGGGCCCCGCCGACGCGGCGGAGTGGTAACCCGGCGGTACGCGACACGCACCTTCGAGGCAGCGCGTCCCGACGCCGCACGCTCGCCCGCACGACCCGCAGTTGCGTTCGGTGGTGAGGTCGGCCTCGCAGCCGTCGTCGGGGTCGCCGTTGCAGTCCGCCCGCGACGCCGCGCACACGAGGCCGCAGCGCCCGGCCTCGCAGACTCCCCGCGCGTCGGGGCGGTCGACGCACGCCACCCCGCACGACCCGCAGTTGCGCGCGTCGCGGTCCGTGTCGACGCACGCGCCGCCGCACCGGAGCCTCGATGCCCCACAGGAGGCCACGCACGCGCCGCCCTCGCAGAGCTGCCCCGCTGCGCACGCACGCCCCGAGCACGCGCCGCACCGCGCCGGGTCGGTGTCGAGGTAGACCTCGCAGCCGTTCGCGGCGACGCCGTCGCAATTGGCGAAGCCCGCGACGCACGACGCGACCACGCACGCCCCAGCCGCCGTGCAGGCCGACGCCGCGTTCGCGAGGCTGCACGCGCGCGCGCAGGCGCCGCAGTCGCTGAGCGTGTCGAGGGGGCGCTCGCACCCGTTCGCGGCGACGCCGTCGCAGTTTCCCCACGACGCCTGGCAGGTCACCCCGCACGCGCCGCCGAGGCACCGGGCGAACGCGTGCGGCGCGGGCGCGCACGCCTCCCCGCAGGCCCCGCAGGCGGCCGTGTCCGTCGAGGTGTCGCGGCACGAGCCGCCGCAATCCGTCGACCCCGCGGCGCACGCCGCCACGCACGCGCCCGCGGCGCACACCGACCCCGCCGCGCAGCGCCGACCGCACGCGCCGCAGTGCGCGCCGTCGATCGCGAGGCGCGCCTCGCATCCGTTCGACGCGACGCCGTCGCAGTCGCCCCACCCCGCCGCGCACGCCCCGGGCACGCACGCGCCCGCCGCGCACGCGCCCGCCGCGTTGGGGAGCACGCACGCGCGCCCGCACGCGCCGCAGTTGGCGCGGTCCGCGGCCCCCACGGCGGTCTCGCACCCGTTGGCCGCGTTGCGATCGCAGTCCGCGAAGCCCGCCCTGCACGCGCTCACCCTGCACGCCCTTGCGACGCACACCGCCGACGCGTTGGCGAGGCTGCACGCGGCGCGGCACGCCCCGCAGTTGGCGGGGTCGGCGCTCACGTCGATGCAACGCCCGCTGCAGAGCACCTCGGCGCCGGCGCAGGTCGCGCGGCACGCACCGGCGGAGCACACCTGCCCCGTCGAGCAGGCGCGCGGCGACGACCCCGCGCTGCACCCGCTGCAGTTCGCGGCGTCGCTGAGCGTGTCGACCTCGCATCCGTTCGCGGGCGCCCCGTCGCAGTCGGCGCGCCCTGGCGCGCAGGCCGCGACCCCGCACACGCCAGCGACGCACGCCGCCGCCGCGCCGGGGAGCGCACAGGCGCGAGCGCAGGCGCCGCAGTGCGACGCGTCG
>CANMAT010000482.1 GCA_947494865.1 Deltaproteobacteria bacterium | reverse complement strand
CCCGCGTCCGCGCAGGCGGTGTACGCCACGTCTGCGGGCTCCGACATCACCGCCCGCGTGCCCGCCGCGACGGAAGATGCGCGAGGGTCGAGCGCGGGCGGCGCCGCGGCGCTGCGCTTCTCGATCGCGCCCATCGCCTCACTCCCCGGCGGCGGCGCGGCGGCGCCCGCACCGGGAGAGGTCGAAGACCTCGGCGCGCAGCGAGACGCGCGCATCGCGCGGTGGGAGCACGAAATCGGGCGACAGCGCGACGCGCTCGGAGCATCGCTTGCACAATGTCGCGAAGTGTGCATTGCCGCGAGCAACGTGTGCACGGCCGCCTATGAGATCTGCCGCCTCACGGGCGATCTCGCGCACGCCAACGCGCGCGACGCCCGCTGCGCGCGGGCCCGCGGCGCGTGCGTCGATGCGAGCCGTCGACGCGACGGGGCGTGCCCCGCGTGCCCCGCGCGCTGAGGCTCCATCCTCGCATCGCCTGGAGCCGCGTGCGCGGGTGTACTAGGGTTCACCGCTGTGAACCTCGAGCCCCGCGTCCTTGCGTTGACCCTCGCGCTCTCGGCGTCTGCCTCGATGGCGTGGGCGCAGCCGCTCCCTCCCCCGTTGCCGCCGCCACCGCTCAGCGCACCGCCACCCACGCTCGTCCCGCCCCCAACGACCGCCGTCCGCCCCGCCCTGCCCCCGCCGCCGCCCGCCGTCGCGCCGCCCCCCGCGGCTCCAGCCGCTGCGGCCATCACCGGGCGCGCGCGGCGCCCGGCCCTCATGCGCGAGCGCCTTCGTATGCTCGACCGGATCCTCCTCCCGCTCCCCGAGCGCAGCCGCGACGCGCGCCTCACGAGCGGGCTCATCAACCTGGCCGTGGGCGCCGGCCTCGTGGGTCTCGGCTTCGCGCCCATCTGGGGCGAAGGGAGCACGCCGTCAGCCCCGCAGGCGCTCATCTGGTTTCAGGGCGGGTACAACGTGGCCTCGGGCGCCGTCGAGCTCCTGTGGGCGCCCTCGCGCGAGCGCCTCGCGCGCGAGTACGCGGTCATGCCCATCGAAGACGCGCGGCAGCGCAGGGCGCGCGTGCGCTTCGGCGAGCAGAGCCTCGAAGACATCGCCGCCGACGGCCGCCGCCGACGCGTTCTCTCTGCGGTGAGCACCGTGGCCTACGGGCTGGGCACCCTCGGGATTTTCTACCGCGCGCAGCTCTTCGACGGCGAGCCGCTGCCCGAGCCCGTAGGGCTCAATTATCTGGTCATCGGCTCGATCGGCATTCAATCGATCGTGAGCGTGATCGGCGCGCTGAGCACCTCACAAGACGAGCGCCTCCTCGACGCCTATCAGCGAGAGCTGCAGACCCTGCGAGACACCGAGAACGTGGCGGAGTGAAAGCCCTCAGCGGGCGGCGGGGCGGGCGGCGGGGCGAGCGGGCCGGCCAGGTCGCCCCGGACGCACCGGCGCAACAGGGGCGGGCGGGCGAATCGCGCACGGCGGAATGAGCGTGACGGTGAGCCCCTCGTCGGTGCTCATCCCCTCGCCGTCGATGGCGGCGTAGGCGTCGAAGCGAAGACACGCGTGCGGCGTGACGGCGGGCTCATCGGACGTGAGGCTGTGCGCGTGCGCCTCGGTGGCCTCTTGCGGAGCAGTGAAGCGCGGCGTCGTGATGCCCTCGCAGCCGACCACGGCGCTCCATCGCGTGCCGAGGGGCTGCGACGGGACCACGCACGCGTTCGGGTCGACGGGCGTAGGCTCGGCGGTGTCGTCGTCTTCGACGCCCTGCATCACGGCCTCGGGCGGCGGGCCGTAGAGCTCGGCCGGCGTGTCGTGCGCCTCGGGGAAGGAAGCCGCCGTTGCCGCGCGGAGCTGATCCATCGTCCACCGCACCGCGGCCTCGCGGGCCTCGGCGCTCTCGGCGTCGGCGATCTGCTGGTTCTCGAGCTCCCACCACGCGGTGAGGCCGCGGTTGTGCACGAGCAGCTGCGTCTGATTCACGAGGCGGTCGGTGCCCACCCGCACCATGTCGAGCGTGAACCCGATGCGGCGAGGCACCGCCGAGCGGCCCGGCACGGGGATGTAGAAATCGAGGTTGTAGTTCTTGCGGCAGTGGGCCGCGCGGCACTGCGGCGGATCGTTCTCGAAGGCCGACCCGAAGTCGGGGTTGCCCTGAACAATCGGGCCCATGCCCTGGCCCCAGCCGTTGAGCCCGCCGAAGAGGCGCACCCAGCGGTTGAACTGCGTGCGCATCCACAGGCGCTGCCGCGCCGACGCCTCGCGGAGCTCGGTCTCACGGCGCACGCGCTCGGCCTCAGCCGCCACGCGGCGCTCGGCCTCTTGCTGGGCGCGGGCCTGCTCGAACACGCGGAGGCGTTCGCGGGCCTCGTCGAGGTGCGTACCCACGGGAAACGCGCGGAGGTACTCGTTGAGCCCGTCGACGCTGCTGCGGTGGTCAGCCCAGAAGTCTTCTTCTTGTGCGAGCACCACGCCGCGCACCTCGCCCGCGAAGCGCCCGTCGGCGTGCTGCGTGAGGTAGCGGCCGCCCGCGGCGAGGCGCTCGGGGCCCGCGGCCTCGTAGCGGTACGCGCGGTAGGCAGAATAGTCGCTCGGCGACGACCACACGCCGCATCCGAGCGTGGTGGCCGCGAGCGCAGAGACCGAGAGAAAGAGTCGCTTCGTGGGGGTGCGCATGGGGTGAATCTCTCTCACGGCACGCAGACCGCGAGGCACTCGCCCGGCGGCTGGCGAATCACGTCGGCGATGGCGTCGCAGCTGAGCGCGTTGATCGCGTGGCCGCACACCTGAACGTCTTGCTCCGACGCGCCGGCGTAGCGCGCCCCGTAGTTGCCGCAGCTGTGCGGGCACTGGTTGCTGCCGAAGATGCCAGGGCGCAGCTGTCCGCGGAGGCACTGCTGGTAGGCCTGCTGGCTGTCGTTGAGGCAGTCGGCGCCGGCGCCCTGGAGCGAGAGGCAGAGCACGCCGCACGAGCGGAGGCGCAGGCACATGTTCGCGCAGAAGCCCTGCTCGAAGTAGTCGTACTGCTGCTCGTCGGGGTTGCCGGGGAGCGAGGTGTTGGCCAGCGTGCCGCCGCAGCCGCCCACGTCGCCGGGCGTAGGGCCCGCGAGGAAGAGCGCCGAGAGCACGACGAGCCAGAGGGCGGAGCCGCGCCGCGTGCGGCGAGGCGTCGCTGCGTTCGAAGGCACGGTCACGGGAGCACCTCGTAATCGACCATGACGCCGACGCCGCCGCCCAGGATCGGGAACACGATGCCGCTGTCGCCGAAGTACAGATCGAAGATGGCCTCGGCCGTGATCGCGACGCCCGAGGTGACATAGAACGCCGCGCCCGCGCCGACCTCGACGCCCACGGCCACCGTCGGGCAATAGCCCGCGCTCGGCACCGGGAGCGTCGGTCGGTTGAGGGGGTGGCCGAAGCCGGGGAAGCCCTGGTCGGCCCGCACGCGGTCGGCCGCGCATGCGCCCCGTGTAATGAGAATGGGGATGTCGGCGCGGGCCGTAACAGCGAGGCGCTCGGTGAAGCGGCGCAGCACGTGCCAGCCGGGCTGAATGGAGAACTGCGCGCCCGACGCGTCGAAGCCAGCCTGGAAGCCCAGCGACGGCCCCATTTGAAAGCGTCGAACGTTGAGAAACTGGTACGTCGCCTCGACGAAGGGCGACACGGGCGCGAGCACCCCCGCCGCGTAGGGGTCGTTGAGGCGCGCGCCGAGCGTCGCCTCCGCCCGCACCAGGAGGTGCCGCTCGTTGGGGTAGAGCGTCCACCCGCCCTGCGCGCCGGGGCTCTGCGCCTCGGCCGCTTCGCCCGTGGGCTCCGTTGCGTCAGGGACAGTCTGCGCGTACGCCTGGGGCGCCGCGAGCGCCGTCGCCGCTGCGAAAAACAAAGTTCGCGATCTCACCGTGCGCGCATGGTAGACACGCCCCGCCGCCGCGCGTCAACGCTTGTGTGCAGTGCGTGGTGCGACGCAGCAATCGCTCATGAAGTTCTGTCGCCTGACCATGCTCGCCGCGTGCGTGTCGCTCGGCACCGCGTGCCCTGGCTGCCCCGACCGCGAGGCTCCCGCGACGACGTCGCGCGACGCCTCGGTCGACGCGCCCGCCGACGTGAGGGCGTCGCGCGCGCGCGGCCGCCGTCGTCGCCGCGGGGTGCGCGCGGCCGTGACGGGCGCGAGCGCCCGCAACGCGCAGGCCCCCGTCGAGGCGCAAGACGACACCGAGGCTCCCGAGGCCCCGCGACCGCGCATCACCGAGACGGGCCCGATGCTCACCGAGAACCTCGGCCCGCCGCCGGAGGTGAGCTACGAGATGGGCGGCGCCGACGAGGGCCCCACGGGGCTCTCACCCGAGCAGGTGACGCGCGGGATGAACCCCCTCATGGGGCGCTTCGGCAACTGCGCCGCGGCCACCACCGACGAGCAGGGCAAT
>CANMAT010000481.1 GCA_947494865.1 Deltaproteobacteria bacterium | reverse complement strand
TGGTCGACAACGGTCGCTGCCACGAGGCGGCCGTCGCGGGGCGCGCGATGCCCGAGAGCGCCCCGGCGCGCCTTCGCAACGCGCTCGCGCGGGCGCTCTCCCACGAGGGTCGCGGGAGAGGGTGCCGGAGCGCGCCGGGGGCGTCCGACGCGCGCGAGCCGTAGCGGAGGGACGCGTCGGGTTTCAGGCGAGGAGCGCGCCGTCGGCGATCAGCAGGTCGCGCACGACCGCCTCGGCGCGGATCCAGTCTTCGAAGGCGGTGCCGTTGCGAAACGCGCGGCGCTCGGCGCGCTGGTAGGCCTCGCGGCGCACCATGAGCTCGAACTCGTCGCGCGAGACGACGCGGGCGGCGGGGGCCTCGACGACGACGGGCGCCTCGACGACGGCGAGCGTCTCGACGACGACGGTCTCGACGACGACGGTCTCGACGACGACGGGCGTCTCGACGACGGCGACGGCGGGGAGCTTCGTGCGCGCGGCGGTCGACTTGCGCGTCGTGGTCTGGGTGGAGCTCTTGGTCGCGGTCGTCTTGGTGGCGGTGCTCTTGCGGGTCATCGTGTTCTCTCCTGATTGGGATTTCTGCGCCCGCTGCGAGGTGCGTGCGTGGGGCGGGTGACACCACGCCGCTGCGAGTCTCGTCAAAAAAGCTGCACGTTTTGTCGCCGATTGGACCGCTTGACGGACGCCTCGGAGGTGCGCTCCGATCGCGGGCGATGCACCCCGTGAAAGATCGCTTCTGCTCGTTCTGCGGCGCCCCCTACGCGGAGCCGTTGGCGTACCCGCGCGCCTGCCCCAACGCCGCGTGCGGCGTGAAGGTGTGGTCAAACCCGATCCCCGTGTGCGTCGTGCTCGTGCCCGTGCGCAGCGGGGCGGCCACGGGGCTCCTGGCGCTCCGTCGCGGCATCGAGCCGCGCATCGGAATGCTCGCGATCCCGGGAGGTTTTCTCGAAGACCACGAGTCGTGGCAGGCCGGCGGCGCGCGCGAGGTGCGAGAAGAGCTGGGTCTCTCCATCGACCCGGCTTCGCTGCGCCCGCTGTGGTACGCGAGCAGCGAGCCGCGGCCCAACCGGGTGCTGCTGTTCTCGGTGGCCCCCGCGGTCGACCTCGCCGACCTGCCGCCCTTCGTGGCCAATCACGAGACGATCGAGCGCGGCGTGGTGTGGGGCCCCGACGGGCTCGACACGGTCTGCGCGTTCTCGCTGCACGTCGAGGCGGCTCGCATGTGGTTCGCGCGCGAGAACATCACGGGCCCGCACGCCTGGTCGCAGGGCTGAAAGGCTGTAGATCAATCTCTCCCGTCGTGGGTCGATCGATCCACGTCGCCATGCGGCGTCGCCTCACCTCACCGCACATTCAGTGCGGTTTCGGCGAGTCTCCTTGCCTGGCTCGCGGCTCGATCGACCCCCTCGGTCCGAGATTGATCTACAGCCTTTGACCGTCACGCCGCGCGCAGCGGCGCGAGGAGCCCGTCGCGGTTCATCACCCACGTGCGCACGGCGTCGCCGCGCACGAGCGTGGCGTGCGTCTGGCGCTGCGTGTCGCGGGCGGCGGCGATGCGTTCGCGGGCGGCCTCGTCGAGGAGCCGCGCGATGCGTCGCACGGCCTTCGTGACGTTGGCCTTCTGCGAGCGCTCGCTCGCCACGCGCACCACCACGCCCGACGGAACGTGCCGCACGCGCACGGCGGTCGACACCTTGTTCACGTGCTGGCCGCCGGGGCCGCCGGCGCGGCACGCGGTGATGGCCAGGTCGTCGCGCGCGATGTTCGACGGGGGCGCCTCGTCGACGTCGCGCAGGAGCGTCACCGAGGCGAACCAGCGCTTGCGCGCGTCTTTGCCGCGGGCGCCGCTGCGCTGCACGAGGCAGTGCGTGCCGCACTCGGCGCCGAGCGCGTCGAGCGCGTCGCCCTCGATGCGCAGCGTGACCGAGCGCGGGGCCTCTTCGTCGAGGCCGTCGGGCTCCGGCGCGCCCACGCGGAGGCCGCGCTCGGCGCACGATGCCGCGAGCCGCTGCGCGAGGAGGCGCGCGAACGATCGGGCCTCGACGGGCCCGCGCCCGGCGCTGATCTGGAGAACGTAGCGGTTCACAGCTTCACCGTAATGGCAGGGGTGAGCGACGCGACGCGGCGCGCGAGCCCGTGGGCCTCGAGGGCGGCCACCACGGGCTCGATGGCCTTGTAGGCGTCGGGGTGTTCTTCGTAGAGGAGGTCGTGGTCGTCGCACACGAGGCGCCCTCCGGTGGCCGAGCGCGCGAGCTCGCCGCGGCGGTAGCGGTCTTTCAAGCGGCTCATGGCGTCGGCGCGGCCGAGGCGTCGACCGGCGCCGTGCGCTACGGAGCGCAGGCCCACCTCGCTGCCGGCGCCCTCCATGATCCACGAGGGCGTTCCGCGGCTGCCGAGCACCACGGTGAGGGCGTTGGCGTAGGCGGGCGCCGCGCCCTTGCGGTGCACCCACGCGGCGTCGCCCGCGACGGGCTCGGCGCGCACGTCGTTGTGGGTCACGTCGAAGCCGCCGCGCAGCGCGCCGTCGCGGAGCGCGCCGAGCGCCGAGAGCAACCGCCACGCGAGCGTGAGGCGGTTGGCCCGCGCGAAGCGGCACGCGCCCGCCACGTCGGCGAGGTAGGCGCGCACGGCGTCGCCGCGGAGGGCCGCGGAGCCCCACTTCGCCGCGAGGGCCGCGCCGAGCCCGCGCGAGCCCGAGTGAACGAGCGCCACGACGCTACCCCGCTCGATGGAGAGGCGCTGCGCGGCGGCGCGGTCGAGCACGTCGTCGACGCGCGAGATCTCCGCGAAGTGGTTGCCCCCGCCCACGGTGCCGAGCGACGCCGCGAAGGCCTCGCGCAGCGGGGGGGCGACGCCGCTGGGGCCGAGCTCGTCGACGGCGGGCTCGAGGGATGCGAGCGCGCGCAGCCCGTCGGGCACGCCGTCGACGGAGGCGAGCCCGCGCGCGCCCGACGACCACACGGCGTCGAAGAGGGCGCCCGCGTCGACGCCTTCGAAGGGGCGGTCGTCGAAGGCGCTCCGCACGCGGCGCTCGAGGCGGTCGAGGGAGAGGCGCCCCACGTCGGTGACCGCCACGCGCGCGCCGCAGCCCGCGTCGCCGCCGATGAGCCGCGGGTACACCACCCCGCGCGTGGCCACCACGGCCCCGACGGGAAAGCCCCGCCCCGGGTGCAGGTCGGGCATCCCCGCGGCGCGCACGCAGCCGTCGAGGGCGGCCACCGCGGCGAGCTGGGCGAGGGCGTCGGGCTCCATCCAAACGCCGTCTCCGCGGAGAACGGTCGCGTGCGCGGGGCACCCGGGGTGTTCGTGAATGAGGGTGTTCATGGCAGCGATGCTCCGTAGTTGGCTCCCACTGGAGCGAGCGCCATGCCATCGCATATCACCGAGAAATCAGTGTGTGGTGGTTCGTGATAGATCATCAATATGGTCTGTGAGAGACCATGAGGTGATCTAGGGTGAACCATGCCGAGGCTGCTTCTCACCTGGTCTGATCGCGGCGTCGAGGGGCCTTCGCCTGCGCACCGCGCGACGCGGCCTACGAGCGACCGCGGGCCCGTGCTGCGGCTCCTCGACGAGCCCGAGAGCGCGGGGCTGTACCAGCGCGCGCTGGTGCTCGCGGCGCCCGCGGGGCTCGAGCGCGCCGAGGCGCTCGCCGACGAGATGCGCGAGCGCGTGGCCGAGGTCGCGGTGCGCGCGGTCGAGGTCGACGACCCTTCAGACTACGGGGCGCTGTTTCGCGCGCTGGGCCCCCTCGCGGGCGAGGTCGAGCGGGCGTACACGCGGCGCGGGTGGGAGGTCGACGTGGTGCTCTCGGCGGGCACGCCGCAGGCGCAGACGCTGTGGGTGATCATGGCGCAGTCGGCCATGCTGCGCGCGCGGCTGCTCCAGGTGATCGCGCCGGCCTTCGTGCCGGTGCCGCACCCCCGCGCGATCCGCGCGGTGAGCCTCGACATCGAGGGCTTTCCCGAGATCAGGGTGCTGCGCGAAGAGGTGTCGCGGCTGCGCGCCGAGGTGCGCGTGCGCGCGTCGCGCATCATCGCGGGCAGCGCCCCGATGCGGGCCCTCATGGAGCGCGTGGTGCGCGTGGCCCCGAGCGACCTCGCGGTGCTCGTGCACGGCGAGACGGGCACGGGCAAAGACCTCGTGGCGCGCGCCCTCCACGACGGCAGCGCGCGGGCGCAGGGGCCCTTCGTGGCCGAGAACTGCGGCGCCCTCGCCGAGAGCGTGCTGGCGAGCGAGCTCTTCGGCCACGAGGCGGGCGCCTTCACGGGCGCCAGCGCGCGGCACCGCGGTCTCTTCGAACAGGCCCACGGCGGCACCATCTTTCTCGGCCACCTCGTCGAGAAAGATGGTGCCGCCGCGCCTGCAGGCCATGCTCCTGCGCGTGCTGCAAGAGGGCGCGCTGCGTCGCGTGG
>CANMAT010000480.1 GCA_947494865.1 Deltaproteobacteria bacterium | reverse complement strand
CTGATCGCGAGGGGGTGCACCCGGGGCTGCAGGTCGCGCCGCACGTGGAGAAACGCGGCACCCTTCGGGGCGCACACCCACTTGTGCAAATTGCCTGTGTAGAAGGCCGCCCCGAGCGCGTCGAGGTCGAGCGGAACCATCCCCGGCGCGTGCGCCCCGTCCACGAGCGCCTCGACGCCCCTCGCGCGAAGCTCCCGCACGATGCGCTCGACGGGGAGCACCAGCGCCGTCTGGCTCGTCACGTGGTCGACGAGCGCGAGGCGCGTGCGATCGGTCACCCGCGCCATGATCGCCTCGACCACCTCCGAGGCGTCGCGCAGCGGGTATGGGACCGCCGCCACCACCACGCGCGCCCCGGCTGCGTCGGCCACGGCGCGCAGCGCGTTGGCGCAGGCGTTGTACTCGTGGTCGGTCACCAGGAGCTCGTCGCCGGGCGCGAGGCGCAGCGAGCGGAGCGCCGTGTTCACGCCCGCCGTCGCGTTGGGAACCGCCGCGAGGTCGTCGCCCGAGGCGCCCAGAAAGGCCCCCAGCGCGGCGCGCGCCGCGTCGAACAGCGGCTCCCAGTCGCGCACGAAGAACTGCATGAGGTTGCGCTCCATGCGCTCGCGCAAAGCGCTTTGCGCGTCGAGCACGGCGCGGGGTGCGGCCCCGAACGACCCGTGGTTCAGGTGGCGCACCGCGGGGTCGAGAATCCAAGGCTGGTACGAGCTCTCCATCGCGCGGCACAGGGTCGCACAAGAGGCGTCGACGCGGCGAAGGCATTGCTTGTACGATCCCGCGCCGTGAAGACGCGGATGATGCTCGGGTCGCTGGCCGTCGCGTGCGCGGCCTCCCTCGGTTGCTGGAGCGACCTCGACGACGTGGCGGGCGAGAACGTGCCCCTCACGGCCAACGCCACCACCGACTGGCGCGACGAGGTGATCTACCAGCTCCTCGTCGACCGCTTCGAAGACGGCGACACGAGCAACGACATTCGCATCGACCGCAGCGCCCTCGGGCGCTACCAGGGCGGCGACTGGCAGGGCGTCATCAACCGCATGGGCTACCTCAAGCAGCTCGGCGTCACCACGCTCTGGATCTCGCCCATCGTGCGCAACGTCGACACCGACGCGGGCTTCGACGCCTACCACGGGTACTGGGCGTCAGACCTGTCGCTGCTCAACCCCCACTTCGGCGACCTGGCCACCCTGCGCCGCATGGTGCGCGTCGCGCACGACAACGGCATCAAGGTGATTCTCGACATCGTGACCAATCACATGGGTCAGATGTTCTTCTACGACATCAACAACAACGGGCGGCCCGACGACTACGTCGAGGGCTCGGGGCCCGACTACCCGTACCGCAACCCCGGCGGCCTCGGGTCGACGCTGCGCCGCACCACCGAGTACGACCCCGATTACAACGTGCGCGGGCCCGTGCAGGCGTTCACGTCGCTGGGCCCCGCGGGCGACGCGCCCGTGGTGTTCTTCAACATGCCCGACATCTTTCGCGTGGCGCCGCGGAGCGATCTCGTGCCCAGCCAGTCGATCCTCGCGCGCCCCGAGGGGTACCACCGCCGCGGGCGCATCACCGCGTACGACAACGTCGACTCGCAGCCCGGCGAGCAGGTGCTCCTGGGAGACTTCCCCGGCGGCCTCAAAGACGTGGCCACCGAGCGCGAAGACGTGCGCCGCGCCATGGTCGACACCTACTGGCGCTGGGTGCGCATGCTCGACCTCGACGGGTTTCGCATCGACACGCTCAAGCACGTAGACCACGGGTTCTGGCAGTACTTCGCGTCGAACATTCGCCGCCTCGCGGCCGCCGCGGGCAAGCGAAACTTCTTCATGTTCGGCGAGGCCTTCGACGGCGACGACCGCCTCGTGGGCTCGTACACCAACCCCAACGAGATGGACTCGGTGTTCTACTTCCCGCAGAAGTACCGCGTCTTCGACAACATCTTTCAGTGCGGCGACGGCAACACGAGCGACGTCGAGAACGTGCTCCGCGACCGACAGATGAACTACAGCGCCACCCCGCAGCCCAACGGCGTTGGCATCGCCCCGCGGCAGCTCCTCGTGAACTTCATGGACAACCATGACGTGTCGCGATTCCTCTACGGGCTCAACCCCACCGTGGCGGCCGACATCTCGCGCGGCGGGCGCGACTGCTCCTCGGGCCTCGTCGACATTCGCAACCCGCGCGACGTCGAGCGCTTCCGCCCGAGGCTCCACGCGGCCCTCGCCTACCTTCTCACCGAAGACGGCATCCCCTGCGTGTACTACGGCACCGAGCAAGACTTCCGCGGCGGCAACGACCCCTCGAACCGCGAGCGCATGTGGGAGACCAACTTCGCCACGGAAGAGCGCCGCGCCAACAACTCCGTGAGCACCTTCGGGTGGACGCGCAGGCTCATCAACACGCGCCGCACCTACCAGGCCCTGCGCCGCGGCACGATGACCGTGCGCTGGACCACCACGCACATCGGCGCCGAGCAAGACGCGGGCATCATGGCCTTCGAGCGCGTCGACGGGCAAAACTACGCGCTCGTGGTCATTCACGCCAAAGACGGCACGGCCGAGACGAGCACCGACCGCACCGGCGGATCGCCCATGATGACCGCCGCGGCCCCCGGCACCGAGCTCGTCGACGTGCTCTCCGACACCAACCGCGTCGTCACCGTCGGCTCCGGCGGCGGCGTGGTGGCCCCCATGGGCCCGTGGCAGGCGTCGGTGTTCATCCCCCGCGCGCAAGTGCGACGATGAAGCGCGCCTGGGCGCTCGTGGCCCTCGCCGGGTGCGCGAGCGCGCATCGCCCGCGGCCCGCCATGCCGCAGTGCACGGCCGCCACGCAGCCCGGCGTCACCTCACGCGCCCTCACCTGGAACGGTAATGGCTGGGCCTCGGTCATCGCCGACGGCCCCACCCTGTACCTCCGCGAGTTCAACCTCGACGGCACCTCGCGCGGCGACCGCATCGCCCTCGTCGACGAGCCCTCCACCCCCGCCCGCGTCGCCCTCACCTGGTCCGATGGGACGTATTACGTCACCGTCGCGCCGCACCAGGGGTCGTCGCCGCCGCGCGTGTTTCGCGTGGTCTCGGGGCGCGCCGACAGCGAGGCCTTCGCCCTCGACGCGCCGGTGAGCGGCGAGCTCGCCATGGTGCCCCGCGACGCCTCGAAGCCCGCGGCCCTCTTCGCCGAGAGCGACGGCGCCACCACGCTGCGCCTCGTCACCGTCGACGGCGAGCCGGGCACACCGCGGCGCTGCCCCGACGGCGTGCAGCCGCGCGCGGTGATCGCCTGGCGCAGCGGGTTTCGCGCGGTGATCACCACCGTTGACCCCGCCACCGGCGAGGGGCGCGCCCTCGACGTCGCCGCCCTCGACGACGCCTGCGAGATCGTGTGGCGCACCCGCGTGTGGGAGGGCCCCCTGCGCGGCCGCGCCCACGCGCTCGCCGTCGACGAGAGCGGCGCCGTGGCGGCCTTCGACGCGCGCGACGGCGGCACCCTCATCGCCGCCGTCGATCACGAGGGCGCCGTGCGCGTGCGAGCCCGACGCATGGAGCGCAACACCCGCGACCCGCAGGTGTTCCTGCAGACCGACGCGCGCGGCCGCCGGGTCGGCATCCAGGTCGTGGCCGTGCGCACCCTCGAGACGGGCGACCAGCTCGAGGCCTGGCGCCTCGGCCCCGACGGGCTCCTCCGCGAGACGCGCGCCCTCACCACGTCGCCCGACGTGCAGATCCGCGTCAGCGCGGCCGACCCGTGGGGCGGCGGGCTCGTGGCCTTCACCCGCGCCGAGGGCGCGCGAGGCTCCGTCGTGGCGGCCCTCTTCGCGCGCGTGTGTCCCTGACAGAGAAAGTCACACCCCGATGCTCGACGCGCTCCGCGGCGTACGTGTGCTCGACCTCACCCGCATGCTCGCAGGCCCCTTCGGGTCGATGATCCTCGGTGACCTCGGCGCCGACGTGATCAAGGTCGAGCGACCCACCACGGGCGATGACATTCGTCAGGTGGGCCCGCACTTCGTCCACGGCGAGAGCGTGTATTTTCTCTCGGTAAACCGCAACAAGCGCTCACTGTGCCTCGACCTCGCGCACCCCGAGGGGAGGGCCGTGCTCGCCGACCTCGCCGTCGGCTGCGACGTGGTCATCGAGAACTTTCGCGCCGGCGTCGCCGAGCGCCTCGGGTGCGACCACGCGTCGCTCTCGGCGCGCAACCCGAGAATCATCTCGTGCGGCATCACGGCCTTCGGGCGCACCGGGCCCGACAAGGATCTGCCCGCCTTCGACCTCACCCTGCAAGCGCGCGGCGGGGTCATGGGCCTCACCGGCGAGCCCGGCGCGGCGCCCGTCCGCTGCGGTGTTCCCATCGGCGACCTCGCGGGCGGGCTCTACGCGGCCATCGCCATCAACGCCGCCCTCTTCGCGCGCGAGCG
>CANMAT010000479.1 GCA_947494865.1 Deltaproteobacteria bacterium | reverse complement strand
GACGTCGAAGGCACCATGAGCGAGAAGCTCTGGGAGCATGCGTTTCGGGAGCACCCGTACCACCACCCCACCATCGGGTGGATGGACGACATCCTCAACTTCACCCCCGACGACTGCCGCGCGTTCTATCGCACCTGGTACGCGCCCAACAACGCCACGCTGGTGCTCGTGGGAGACGTCGACCTCGCCCACGCGCTGCCCCTCCTGCGCAAACACTACGGCGACCTGAAGCCCGCGCGCATCCCCCGCGCGAGACCCGCCCCGGAGCCCGATCAGACCGAGGAGCGGGTGGTCACCCTCAAGCGCGCGACGCCCACCGACAAGGTGTCCGTGGGGTACAAATCCCCAGGCATGGCGCACGCCGACCACGCGGCCCTCAGCGTGCTCACCGAGGCCCTCACGGGAGGCCGCTCGGCGCGCTTCTACCGCGACTTCGTCACGGAGCGCGAGATGGCCTCCGACGTGTCGGGGTGGACGTCTACCTTCCGCGACCCGGGCCTGTGGGAGGTGTCGGTCACCGCGCGCGAGGGGGTGTCCGTCGACCGGCTACTTACGGCGCTCGATCAGGGCCTCGACGGGCTGCGCTACAAGCCCATCACGGCCGATGAGCGCGACCGCGCCGTGGCCCGCATGGAGCTCAACTTCTTGCGCAACCTCGAGACCGCGGGCGGCAAGGCCGAGCAGATCGGCTTCTTCGACACCGTGCTCGGCGACCCCGGCGGCGGCTTCGCGCGCCTCGAGGCCATCCGCGCCGTCACGCCCCAGCGCATCGCCGACGTGGCCGCCCGCTACGTGCTCCGCCACCGGCGCACCGTGGTGAAGGTGCGCGCCGACCTCTCGTCGGAGGCCGCATGAGACGCGCTTCGCAGAAGCCGCCGCGCGTCTTCTCGGCCTCTTCGCACGACCTCCCCATCGTCGACCTCTACATCGTGACCGAGACCGGCACCGCGCACGACCCGCGAGGCCGCGAGGGCGCGCTGCACCTGTGCCTCCGCGCGCTGCGCAGGGGCACCGCGCGGCGCACCGCGCACGAGATCGACGCCCTCATCGACCGCCTCGGCGCCGAGCTCAGCACGTCGGCCGACCCCACCACGTCGATGCTCCACGCGACGGTGATCCGCCGCAACCTCGAGCCCTTTCTCGACCTCATGCACGACATCGTGACGGCGCCCGCCCTCCCGATGCACGAGGTCGCGCAGGTGGCGCGCGAGATCAAGGCCGAGATCATCGACACGCGCGACGACGACCGCTCCCTCGCGGGGCGCCACTTTCGCCGGGCCCTCTTCGACGGACACGTCTTCGGCCGCGCCTCGCAGGGCACACCCAACAGCATGGACCGCCTCACGCGCGACGACGCGCGCCGCGCGTGGGACCTCGCGTTTCGCCGCAGCAACGTGGTGATCGCCGCCGCCGGCGACATTCGCCCCGCGGAGCTCGAGACCTTCGCCGCGCGCACGCTCGCCGCGCTGCCCGACACGCGCCCGCCCGCCCGCGACGTGGCCGAGCCCGCGCCCGTGAAGGGCCGCCACCTCGTCATCGTCGACAAGCCCGCGCGCACGCAGACGCAGATCTACGTGGGCAACGTGGGCTCGCACCCGCGCGACCGCGACCACATGGCCCTCACCGTGGCCAACACCATCTTCGGTGGCACCTTCACCGCGCGCCTGATGCGAGAGATCCGCTCGAAGCGCGGGTGGTCGTACGGCGCGTCGAGCCGCCTCGCCCGCGATCGCGTGCGCGACGCCTGGTCGATGTGGACCTTCCCCGCCGCGGCCGACGCGCCCGCGTGCGTGGCTTTGCAGATCAAGATGGTCGAGCGCCTCGTCGAGAAGGGCGTGTCGGCGCGCGAGCTCGCCTTCGCAAAGTCATACCTCTCGCGCAGCTTCGCGTTCGAAATCGACACCGCGTCGAAGCGCCTCTGGCACGACCTCGACGTGCGCCTGCTCGACCTCCCCAAGCGCTACTTCAAAGACTATGTAGCCCGCGTCGACGCGGTGACCCTCGACGAGGTCAACGCCGCGATTCGCAAGCGCATCGACCCCGACAACCTCGTGATCACGCTCGTGGCGACCGCGAGCGAGATTCGCCCCGCGCTCGAGAAGTGCCTCAAGGGCCTCGACTCGACGCGCGTCGTCTCCTTCGACGTCGACTGAGCCGCTACCAGGTGACCATCACGCGGCGCATCGCGCCCGGCGCGTTGGTGATCACCGACGTGGCCCCGGCGTCGCGCAGGGCGCGGGCGCGCGTGTCGTCGTCGACGGTCCACACGTTGACGTCGAGGCCCAGCGAGCGCCACCACGCGACGCGCGCGGGCGACGCGTCGCCGTGCCACGGGTGGATCGCGTGGGGCCTCGCCGCGGCCATCGCCGCGGCCTCGAGGCGCGCGCGCGGGGGCACGAGCTGGCCGCGACGTACGGCGGGCCGCGCGTCGCGCATCATGCGCAGGGCCGCGGGCGCGAACGACGACACGATGCGGTCGCCGGGCGGTGCGCGGTCGAGCACGCGCGCGACGGCCGCCACGAGGGCGGGGAGGTCGACGTCGTCGGTCTTGAGCTCGATGTTCACCACGCCGTGCGAGGCCCACAGGGCGAGCGCGTCGTCGAGGCGCGCGAGGCGCACGCCGCGGCCCAGGTCGTAGCGACGCAGCGCGTGCCAACCCGTCGTGCGCACCCGCGCGGCCGCGCCCGCGAGGCGCTGCAGGGTGACGTCGTGGAAGCACACCACCTCGCCGGTGGCGCAGCGGCGCACGTCGAGCTCGACGCCGTCGGCCCCAGCGAGGCGCGCCCGAAGGAACGACTCGAGGGTGTTCTCGGCGGCCTCCCACGGCGCGCCTCGGTGGCCGACAATGAGCATCTCGCGGGCAGCATCGGCGCCCGCCGCGCAGCGGCGCAACCGGAAAGCGCGGGGGCTGGTGGAACCGTTGCGCGGCGGCGCGCAGGCGTGGTACCCGCAGACCCCGTGGTGACCGCTCGCCTGGCCGGGTTTCGTAGCGTGCGCGGCCACGGGGCGGCCGTGGCGCTGCTCCGTCGCGCGATCGAGAACGACCGCGTGTCGAGCGTGTACCTCTTCGCGGGCCCCGCGGGCGTAGGCAAAGACCGCGTGGCCCACGCGCTCGCGCAGGTGATGAACTGCCGCGCCCCCGCGCCCGACGGCGACGCGTGCGGCGCGTGCGACCTCTGCGACAAGATCGCGCGGGGCGTGCACCCCGACGTGATCGTGCTGCAGCGCGACCTGAAAGACCCGCCGGAAGACTCGCCGAAGGACTCGCCCAAGCTGCGCGAAGAGAACGCGAAGCTCCGCGCGATGCGCCGCGAAGACCTCGCCGAGGCCGACCTCAAGCAGAACATCACCGTCGAGCAGGTCGAGGAGCTGCTCGCGCGCATGCCCTTTCGCCCGCACGAGGCGGCCACGCGCTGGGTGATCTTTCGCGACGCCGAGCGGCTGCAACCCGCGGCGGCGAACAAGCTCCTGAAGACGCTCGAGGAGCCCCCGCGCGGCTCCCACTTCGTGCTCGTGAGCGCGAAGCCCTCGTCGCTGCTGCCCACGATTCGATCGCGGTGTCAGCTCGTGCACTTCGGGCTCCTCGAGGCGGGCGACGTGGCCGCGGTCCTGCGCGAGTCGGCGGCGGAGCTCGGCGTCGACCTCGCGCACCTCGAGGAGCTCGTTTCACTGGGCGACGGCTCCGTGGGGCGCGCGCTCGAGTTCAAGAACCGCGAGCGCTTGAAGGAGCGCCAGGCGTTGGTCGACGAGATCCTCGCGGCGCTGCGCGCGGGCGCCCCCGGGCTCTTCGTGGCGATCGGCGAGAAGGCCAGGGAGTACGCCCAGGCCGGCGAGAAGGCCCGGGGCTACGACGCCCTCATGGATCGCGCGCAGGAGGCCAACCGGCAAGACCTCGACACGGTGCTCCTCCTCCTGCAGCGTCACTTTCGGAACGAGGCCATGCAACACGCCAACGTAAGGCCTCGCAACGCCGCGGTGAACGCCGCGCGCGCCGACATCGTGCGCGAGACCCAGTCGATGCTCGACGGGAGTTCGAACCTCAACGTGCAGCTCGTCATCGAGGCGATGCTCGTGCGGCTGCGCGAGGCGCGGGCATGAGCAACGCGCGCGACGGAGAGCCCCCGAAGCCCTCGATGCGACCGCCGCAAGGCCCGCGGCCCTCGAAGCGACCGCCCGAGGGGGAGGCACCGAGGCCGTCGAAGCGACCGCCCGAGGGGGAGGCTCCGAGGTCCTCGAAGCGACCGCAGGGCAACCCGCAGAGGCCCCAGGGCAACGAAGCTCCGAGGCCCTCGAAGCGACCGCAGGGCCAACCGCAGAGGCCCCAGGGCAACGAGCCTCCGAGGCCCTCCAAGCGCCCCAACGAGCCCCCGAGGCCCTCGCGGAGGCCCCCGCACGGCCCCGCGAACCCGTCGATCCCCCG
>CANMAT010000478.1 GCA_947494865.1 Deltaproteobacteria bacterium | reverse complement strand
CCTCGACCCCTTCAGCTTCGCCGACTCGCTCCTGGGCGTGCTGGCGCAGCGCCTCGCGCGGTCGATCTGCACGGCGTGTCGGGCGCGGCGACCGGCCACCCACGACGAGATCGAGCGCCTCGTGGAGGTGTACGGCGCCGAGGAGTTCACCCGCGATTTCGGGCGCCCCGACGACGACCTCAACGTGTGGCACGCGCCGGGCTGCAAGAACTGCGGCGGCACCGGGTACCGCGGCCGCGTGGGCCTCCACGAGCTCCTCGTGGTGACCGACCCGATGCGCGCCGCCATCGCGCGCCGCGCCGCCGCGAGCGAGCTCCGCGCGCTGGCCGCCGAAGGGGGGATGCGCACCCTCGTGCAAGACGGCATCGCGAAGGCCCTCTCGGGCGCCGTCGACGTGACGCAGGTGCTCGCCGTCGCGAGCCGCTGAGACGCCCGTCTCACCCCTGTACGGTTCAGTCGTCTTGCCAGTAGGGCTCGTCGTCGGGCGGGTCGAGCGTGGCGGCGACGACGGAGGCGAGGCCCGCGTCGGCGATGGCGCCCGCGGGCAGCGCGCGCAGGTGCGCGCCGAGGCCGTCGGGGTAGTCTTCGACGAGGCGCGCGAGGCGCGACACCACCGCGGGGTCGCGCGAGGCGAACAGCGGCGCGAAGGCGCCCCACAGGGCGTCGATGGGCTGCTCGTGGTAGAGCGCGTGGTGCAAGAGGGGCACGCGCAGCGCGTCGTCGACGGAGGCCGCGAGGGGCCCGAGGAGCGCGTCGCTCCACGCGAGCTTGCGGTGAAAGAGCAGCGCGTTGGCCGCGAGCGCGGCGGTCTCGGGCGAGAAGGCCCCGCCGGGCGCGAGCTGCCGCTGCATCGCCGCGGTGTGCGCGTCGTCGCGCTCGGCGCGCACCAGGAGGCACGCGAGCTGGTAGCGCCGCGCGGCGTCGCGGGCGGCGCGCGGGTCGTCGCGGAGGGCGCGGTCGGGGTCGAGGGCGCGGTCGATCCACGCGCGCGAGAGGCGTCCGCGGGCGACGAGCTCGCGGGCCGCGCCGCCGAGCCAGCGCACGGCCTCGAAGGGGAGGTCGGCCATGGCGCCGGGGGTCTCGAACATGGCCGCGAGGCGCGCCTCGATGGCCGCGATGGCGCGCTCGGCGCCGACGCGGGCGAGGTGCCCGAGGCGCTCGAAGTTGCCCTCTTGAAGCGCGCTTTCGAAGCTCGCGGCGACGCGCGCGTCGAGGTCGGCGTCGGCCTCGATGGCGGCGAGGAGGTCGGCCGCGTGGGAGGCCGCGAGACCGTCGTCGGCGGCGTCGATCGCGGCGAGGCACTCGTCGGCGAGGGCGCGGTCGACGCCCGTCGCGCGGAGCACCTGCGTGGCGTCGCGCTGGGCGAAGCGGTAGCGCCCCTCGCGGAGCGCGCGCAGGCCGAGGGGGCGCAGGGCGCTCAGGTCGGGGAGGTTCGCGGCGACGGGGGGGAGGGCCTTCGCGAGGGCTTGAAACCAACCGTTGGGCGCGAGGAGCGAGCGCCGCGCGGCGAGCTCGGCGACGGCCTCGACGCCCGCGGGCCCGAAGCGCTCGAGGAGGGCGCGCACCCACCCCGTCGCGTCGGCCGGGAGCGCCGCGCGCTCGTTGTGGCGCCAGAGGTCGTCGGCGCCGAGGGCGAACACCAGGAGGCAGAGGGCCTCGCGCGACGGGGCCTCGGCGAGGAGGGCCTCGGCCATGCGCCCGCGCGCCTCGAGGGGGCGGCCGCGCAGCACCATGAGCCGCCCGTGGAAGGACTCGGAGGGGGGCGCGTCGAGGAGGCCCACGGAGACCCCCGCGAGGGCGTCGACGGGGCACTGCGCGCCCACGCGCTCGCGCCAGAGCTCGTGCGCGCGGAGGGCGACCTCGGGGGCGCCGTCGGCGGCGGCGAGGAGGAGCCGCGGGCGGGCGAGCGCGAGGGGCAGGCGCGCGAGGGCCTCGGCGGCCGCGAGGCGGTCGAGGTCGCGGCTGTGGGTGAGCCAGTCGTCGACGAGGGGGAGGGCGCGCTCGGGCAGCGCGGCGGCGAGGGTGCGCAGGGCCCAGAGCGAGTCGGCGATGCCCCACGCGCCCGACGAGCCCGCGCGCGAGGCCACGAGCTCGGTGAGCACCGCCTCGGCGCAGGCGGGGAGGAGGTCGACGACGAGCTCGGTGAGGCTGCGCGCGTAGGCGAGGGCGTGTTCGAAGGTGGCGCCGCGGAGAAAATCGGGGAGCTCGTGCACGAGGAGGTCGCGCAGGAGGAAGGTGGCGTCGTCGTCGGAGAGGGCGTCGGGGCCCATCGCGCGCAGGGCGGCGAGGGAGATGGCGCGCACGCCCAGGTGCGGCGCGCGCAAGAGGCGACGCAGCGCCGGGGCGGCCTCGCGGCTCGGGGCGAGCTCGAGGAACGACAGGCTCGCGAGGCGCTGCGCCCAGGGGAGGTCGTCGCGCTCGACGAGGGCCGCGAGGGGCGCGCTCCACGCGGCGGCGACGCGCTCGGAGCGCCACGGGCCCGCGGCGCTCAGGTGAATGAGCACCTGCTGCATGAGCTCGTCGGCCTCGGAGGTGACCAGGTCGACGGCGAGCTCGACGACCTCGGGGTGGTCGAGCTCGAGCCACACGACGCACTGCACGAGGGCGTCGCGCGCGTCGTCGTCGATGCGCCCGTAGTGCCGCGCCACGAGCCGCAGGAGGCGCACGGCCTGGAGGGGGTGGGCGTTCATCGCGGCGACGCGGAGGCCCAGCGCGGCGGCGTGGCGGGCGAGCTGCTCGGCGGCGCGCGCCTGGAGCCCCGGGTCGACGAGGCGCCACGTGCGGTCGATGGCCTCGGCGAAGCGCTTGCACTCCTCGCGGGCCGCCGCGCGGTGGCGCTCGAGGGAGCGCATCTCGCGGAGGGCGAGCGCCGGGTCGGCCTCGTCGACGGGCGCAGCCTCGCCGACCTCGTCGTCGACGGAGGGCGTCTCGTCGGGGCGCGCGTGCCGCCACGCGTAGCGGGCGGCGAGGGCGCGGTCGAGGCTGTCGTTCGAAGCCATGGCGTAGGTACCCGCTTCTCTACGGCACATGGGCCGCGGTGAACAGTCTCCCGCGCCACACCGCGAGCCTTCGCGTAGGGCTACACTCGCGGCCCTACGAACATGGTGTCCCTGCGAATCAAGAGCCTCGAGTCGCTCGACCCGCTGACGGTCCCGCTGCCCAACGGCACCGAGGTGACCACGGGCGCCGACCGCCACACCCTCGACGGCGCGCGCCTCGTGCGCCAGGGCGCCATCGGTCGGGTGACGGCCACCACCGACGAGGGCGTGACGGTGCTCATCGTCGGCGTGGGCGCGTGCCGGTACCCGCGCGAGGCGCTCACCCCCCATCGCATGGGGCAGGTGCGCTACGCCGTCGAGCGTGCCGCCAACGAGGGCGCGCTGCGACCGTGTGTGGTGCTCGAGGCCACCGTGGGCTCGCGCGCGTGGAACCTCTCCGACGCGGGCTCCGACACCGACCGGCGCGGGGTCTTTCTTCTCCCCTTCTCGTGGACGGCGGGGCTCGCCGAGCCCGTGGCCACCCTCGTGAGCGCCGACGGGAGCGACTCGTACTGGGAGTATGGCCGCGCCGTGCGCCAGCTCCTGCGCGCCGACCCGAACACCCTCGAGATGCTCTGGGTGCCCGAGGTGCGCGCGCTCGACCCCGTGGCCGAGGCGCTCATCAAGCACCGCGACATCTTCTCGTCGGTGGAGGTGTACGGCACCTTCGGGCGCTACGCGCTCTCGCAGGCCCGCAAGCTCGCGCAGTCGATGCGCCTCGCCGAGCACCGCGGGGTGGTGCTGGCGTGGCTGCGCGCCGACCCGACGCTCACCCTCGACGCGGTGGGCAGGCGCCTCGCCGCCGAGGCCCACGACGCCACGCCCGACGGCGCGCTCCGCTGCACGCAGTACGTGAAGCAGCTCTACCGCTCGATGCACGACCAGGGGATCTTGCCCGTGGCCGAGTTCGCCGCCCTCGCGCGCTTCGCCGTCGAGCGCTCGATGGATTTCGACCTCCCGCGCGAGCTGCGCCCCAAGAACGCCTACAACCTCCTGCGCCTCGTGGCCTCGGCGACGCACTGGCTCCGCACCGGGGCGCCGCTCATCGGCGTCGAGGGCGACCTGCGCGAGCGCCTCCTGCGCATCAAGCGCGGTGAGGTTCCGCTGGCCCAGTCGCTCGCGTGGACCGAGGAGATGGCCGGCGAGCTCGACGACGCGCGCGCCCACACCGTGCTCCCCCGCAGGCCCGACGTGCAGGCCGCCGACGCGCTGCTCCGCGCGGCCCGCGAAGAGGCCGCCCGACGCTGGTTCGCACACGCGCCAGGCCCCTGGGGCCTCGACGCCCCGACGCCCCCGACGGTGTCCCACGACAGCGACGGCCGCGCGACGCTGGACGCACCGCCGCAAGGGTGATTCGATGCCCTGCAATGGGCACTGGGATCTCGCACGGTGGT
>CANMAT010000477.1 GCA_947494865.1 Deltaproteobacteria bacterium | reverse complement strand
CCTCGCGCGCGGCGGGGTTCGTTGCGCGCGGGCGCTCGTGGTGCTGGGCGACGCGGCCCGCCACCGCGGCGACCTCGCGTGCGCGCGGCGCTACTGGGAGGCCTTTCTGGGCTGCGCGGCGCCGCCGCGGGACCGCTACCGAAGACGCCTCGACGGGCGCGTGCGCGCGGGGCTCGCGGAGGCGCGCGACGGGGGTCGGTGAGGCTTCCCTTGGGCGGGGCGGTCGACTACCTTCGCGCGCCATGACGACGCTCAAGAGCTACGTGTGCGACCGCTGGGTGCCCGGCGAGGGGCGCCCCGCCACGCTGGTCAACCCGTCGACCGAAGAGTCCGTCGCCGAGGCCAGCTCCGAGGGCGTCGACTTCGCCGCGGCCCTCGCGCACGCCCGCGACGTGGGCGGCCCCGCGCTGCGCGCGCGCACCTTCGCGCAGCGGGGCGAGATGCTCCGCGCCATGGCGCAGGCGCTCCACGCGAGGCGCGACGAGCTGCTCGACCTCGCGATGCTCAACGGCGGCAACACGCGCTCCGACGCGAAGTTCGACGTCGACGGCGCCACCGCCACGCTCACCGCCTACGCCGACCTGGGTCAGTCGCTCGGCGACGCGCGCTGGCTCACCGACGGCGAGCCCGTGGCGCTCGGCCGCTCGTCGCGCGTGTCGGGGCAGCACATTCTGCTGCCGCGCGCGGGCGTCGCGGTGCACATCAACGCCTTCAACTTCCCTGCGTGGGGCACCGCCGAGAAGGCCGCCGTGGCCCTCCTCGCGGGCATGCCGGTGATCTCCAAGCCCGCCACCGCCACGGCCCTCGTCGCGTGGCGCCTCACGGAGCTCCTGGTCGAGTCGGGCGCGATGGTGCCGGGCGCGTTCTCGCTCATCGCGGGCTCCACGGGCGACCTGCTCGACCGCCTCGGCGCGCAAGACGTGCTGGCCTTCACGGGCGGCGGCTCTACGGGCACCATGCTCCGTTCGAAGGTCAACCTCCTCGCCGCGTCGACGCACGTCAACGTCGAGGCCGACAGCCTGAACGGCGCCGTGCTCGGCCCCGACGTCGAGCGCGGCGACGACACCTGGACGCTCTTTCTCACCGACGTGGCCCGCGACCTCACGCAGAAGACGGGGCAGAAGTGCACCGCCATTCGCCGTGTGTTCGTGCCGCGCGATCAGCTCGAGGCCGTGCGCGAAGACCTCCTCGACCGACTGTCGGTCACGAAGGTGGGCAACCCGCAGAGCGAGGGCGTCACCATGGGCCCCGTCGCCACGGCGTCGCAGCTCCGCGACGTGCGCGCGGGCATCGAGAAGCTCGTGGCCGACGGCGCCACGGTGCACACGGGCGGCGCCGGCGCGGTGCAGGGCATCGGGGCGCCCGAGGGCAGAGGGTACTTCGTCGCCCCGACGCTCCTCTCGGTGGAGCACGGCGCGGCCGCCGACGCGGTGCACGCGCACGAGGTCTTCGGCCCCGTGGTCACGCTCGTCCCGTACGACGGCGCGGCCGAGGCGGTGGCGCTCGTGCGCCGCGGCGGCGGCGGGCTCGTCACCAGCGTGTACACCGAAGACCGTGGCTTCGCCGCGGAGGTGATCGTGGGCATCGCGCCCTTCCACGGCCGCGTCACGGTGGCCAACGCGAAGGTGGCGGGCGCGTGGTTCGGCCCCGGCACGGTGCTCCCGCAGCTGCTCCACGGCGGCCCCGGTCGCGCGGGCGGCGGCGAGGAGCTCGGCGGGCTCCGCGGGCTCGGGCTGTACCTTCAGCGCACGGCCCTGCAGGGCTACGGCCCCTTCGTCGATCACATCGTGGCCGGCGCGAAGCGCGCGTAACGGGCTCTCCCCCGCGACGGCGCCGAAGAGGCTTGTGCTTGCCTCGGCGCGACGAATCACCTTATAGACCGCACCCGGAGAACGCATCCCATGGCAGACCACAAAGCCGAAGAACTCCCCGAAGACTTTAAGCTCATGCGTCGGTACGACGCAGAGTGGTCGGCCCCCCGACTTATCTCCTACGGCGCTGTGTTCCTCGCGATCGCGCTCGGCGTGATCTACACGCTCGCCAGCGTCGGCGGCCACTGACCCTTCAGGCCCGGCGTCGCCGGGCCATCACCAGCATCGCGCCACCCAGCACCATCGCCCACGCGCTCGACGCGCCCGGCAGGCCCGGTGCGGCGCTGCATCGCGCCGTGTGCGTGCGCACCGCGATGCGCGCGAGGCGCGGGGCATCGACGGTGCGAGGTGTGGGCGCCGCGTCGCCCTCGGGCTTCGAGGGCGCGACCGCCACGCGGGTCATCGAGAGTCGGCCGTGGTCGTGGCAGCGCGCCGAGCTGTAGGTGCCCTCGAGGCGATCGGGCGATGTGCGCCGCAGCGAATACGCGTCCGCGGTGCAGAGCGTCCACCCGTGGAGCGGGTGCGCCTCGATCATCGCGGTGTCGCGCGCCACAAGGAGCGAGGCGTCGTCGCGCCACTCGCCCACGAGCGCGCGGTGATCCCACCCGCTCTCGCGGCTCGACCACGAGAACGTGCCCGTCACGCGACCCTCGCGCGTGCAGAGGCGCACGGTGATCTCGGCCGTGGGGTCGTTGCCGCGAATGTCGCCGCGCCACACCTCGCAGCGCTCCTCCGACACGGGCGTGAGGAGCCGCCGCGCGGCCTGCTCCTGCACCGCGCCTTGCGCCATCAGCGCGCTCCCATCGAGCAGGGTTCCGAGCGAGAGGGCGGTGATCCACACGCGTCGTTCCATGGGTGTGTGCGAATCATGACGTGTAGGTGTGAATGCGTCTATCCGCCTGTGAATAAATTGCATGGCCGAGCTTGAGAGCCGAACGAGCCGGGGGCGCAGTGTTCAACCTTGAAGCATGAGGGCGACGTAGCTCGCGAGCGCGCCGCGCACGGGGTACGGCGCGTCGACGAACTCGAAGCCGATGGCGCTCGCGGCCCGCGACGATCCGTTGCGGCCGCGCACCCAGCGCACGACGGCCTGGGTGGTCACCACGTCGCCCGTGGTCGGGAGGGCGAAGCGCAGCTGCACGCTGTCACCGACGACGAAGCCCGCGGGGCCGATCGCGAGGAGGCCGGCCTCGGCCACGTCTTCGCCGCGCACGTCGACGATCTCTCCGTCGACCACGACGCGCACGGGCGCGCTGAAGGGCGCTCGGGCGAGGGCGCGCACGCGGCGCCACGATGCCTCGTGGGGGCTCTGCGCGGGCGCGGGGCGCGGCTCCGCGGCGGGGATGCTCACGACGGGCGCGGGCGCCTCCGCCGCGCTGAGCGACATGTTGTTGTCGATGAGGTTGGTGACCCCGCGGCAGAGGCCCGTCGCGTCGATGGCGTTCACGAGCGCCTGCGCGTCGGGGAAGCGAGCGCGCGGGTCGCGCTGCAGGCATCGGTCGACGAGGTCGAGCAGCGCGGGCGGGAGCTCGGGGCGCACGCGACGCAGCGACGGCGGCGCCGCGTTGGCGTGAAAGGCCACCACCTCGTCGTAGGTGCCCGCGATGGGGACCGACTCGGTGAGGCACTCCCAGAGCACCGCGCCGAGGGCGTAGAGGTCGGCGCGGCCGTCGAGGTCGACGCGCCCGAAGGCCTGCTCGGGGGCCATGTACTCGGGCGTGCCGACGACGGTGCCCGCGTGCCCGAAGCGCTGCGAGGCCTTGTCGGCGCCGCGGGGCAGGCGGGCCACGCCGAAGTCGAGCAGCGTGGCCTTCTCGCGCCCCGCGGGGGCCCGCACGATGTGAATGTTGCCGGGCTTCACGTCGCGGTGCACGACGCCCGCGCGGTGCGCCGCGCCGAGGCCGAGGGCCACCTGGCGAATCACCTGCAGCGCGTCGGTCGGGTGCATGCGCCCGCGCGAGGTGAGAAGGCCCTCGAGGTTGCGGCCTTCGAGCATCTCCATGATCACGTACGGGGCGTTCTCCCACGTGCCCGCGTCGTGAATTTCGACCACGTTGGGGTGCCGCACGATGCCCAGCGCGCGCGCCTCGTCGAGGAGCCGGAGGCGCGCCTCGTCGTGGCCTTTGTACTCGTCGTTGAGGATCTTCACGGCCACGCGCCGCGAGGTGTAGAGGTGCACGCCCTCGTACACCGTGCAGATTCCGCCGTAGCCGAGCGCGCGGCGGATCATGTACCGACTGCCGACCCGCCTGCCGATGGTTTGCGCCGTCACACGCACTCCAACGGCGGGTTGGCCCGAGAGGATTAGGCCGGCGCGACGATGGGCGCGATCAGAGCGCGGTGCGCTCTTCGCGGAAGCGGATGCCGAGCGCGGCGAGCTCGTCGAGGATGGGGTCGCACACGGCGGGCGACACGGGCCCCATCACCCCCGGGGTGTTGATGGTGCCGTCGAGGATGCGCAGCACGCCGATGGCCGCGGGGAGGGCCACCGTGCGCGACATCGCCGTCTCGCCGTTGGGCTCGCCGAAGGCCACGAGCGTCGAGCGAATGAACTCCTTGCGGTTCGGGT
>CANMAT010000476.1 GCA_947494865.1 Deltaproteobacteria bacterium | reverse complement strand
GATGATCTCCCGCGCTCCGTCGCCGTCGAGGTCGGCCACCGCGGGCGCCCCCAGCCACGACTCGGAGCCCATGTCGCGCAGGCCCAGCAACATCGTCGGCGCGCGCACCATCGCCGATCCGCCCGCCACCGCAGGGCACGCCGGGCGCGGCGCCGGGGCGTCGACGGGCGCGGCGTCTCGCGCCGAGCCGTCGGCGCGCGCGTCGGCGACGATGGCGTCGGCGCGCGCGTCGGCGACGATGGCGTCGGCGACCGGCGACGCATCGACCGCGACCGCGCCGTCGGGCGCGGCGCCGTCGGGCGCGCTCGCGTCGTCGCTCGGAGCGCTCGCGGGCTCGTCGCAGGCCGTGACAGAAAGAGATGCGATCAACAGGGCGTGCGCAGGTCTCACAGCGCCGCCGAGTCTACACGCCGTCGCGCGGCGATTGCGACCGCTCAGCCCGCGGCGGGGATATCATCGCGCCGCTCGCACCTTCAACCGGGGATCCCACATGCGCCGCGTGTCACTCGCCTCGCTCGCACTCGCGATCGTTCTCGTCTTCGCCGCGCGCCCGGCGGCCGCGCAGGCGCCGCCGGTCACCACGACCGCGCCCGCTCCGCTCCCGCCCGACTCGTGGGCCGCGCAGCTCGACACCCTCGTGCGCTGGGCCGACCAGCGGCGCGACGCCCGCGCGTGCGCCCAGCGGTGCTTCGCCCTCCAGCGCATGCACCTCGCGGGCACCCTCGAGCCCGACGCGCTCACCTTCGAACTCGAGGGCGCAGTGCTCGCCGACGGGCCCGTGGCCATTCCCCTCTTCGGCCCGCCCGACAAGGTGCGCGTCGAGGCCGTGACCGAAGACGGACGCCCCGCCGCCGTGAGCTTCGACGACGAGGGGTACTTCCTCCACACCGCGTCGCGGCGCTTCGTGCTCCGCGGGCGCATCGCGTTTCAGCGCGACCTCGCGCTCACCATCATCGGCCCGCTGAACACCCTCGACACGTCCCTCACCGGCGCCCGCGTCGTCGAGGGCGCGCGCCTCGCGGGGCTGCGCAACACCACCATCCACCTCGACCGCGGCGCCGCCGAGCTCCCCGCCGCAGGGCCTACGGTGTTTCAGCTCTCCCACGCCGTGCGCGTGGGGCGCGAGATCGGCTTCACCTCGCGCCTCGTGCTGCGCTCCGGCGCCGACCTCGGCGTGGTGCGCCTCCCCTTGCGCTTCGGCGAGCGCGTGCTCGAGGTCACGGGCTCCACCGGGTGGCGCGTCGACGGATCAGAGCTCTTGCTCCCCACCTCGGGCAGCCAGGCCGAGGTGACCATCACGGGCACCCTGCCCCGGGTCACAACCTTCACGCCCGACCCGCGCTCCGAGTACGAGTGGTGGCTCCTCGAGAGCGACGCCGAACATCGCATCGCCGTCGGCGGCGACGCCCACCAGATCGACTCGTCGGAGTCTCCCATTCCTCGCACGCAGCCCTCGGCACGGCTCTTCCTCGTGCAGCGCGGGCAGCGCATCGAGCCCACCGTGCAGACCCTCACGAGCGTCGAGGCCCTCGCCGCCGTGGTGCACGCCCACGAGCGCACCGTTGTGGTCACGCGCCAGGGCGACGTGGTGACCGACGACACCCTCCGCTACGAGAACAACGGCATCGACTACCTGCTCTACGACCCCCGCGCGCGGCCCATCTTTCTCGCCACCGACGGCACCGCCGAGCGCATCATGCACCGCGGCGACGCGCGCGAGATCCTCGTCCCCTTGCGCACCGGGAGCCACACGGCGCGCGTTCAGGCCCTCGGCCACATCGACCTGAACACCTTCGCCGGCTGGGCCCGCTTCGAAACCCCGTCGCACCCCCTCGCCACGAGCCGCGTATCGCTCACCCTCGGCCTCCCGCCGGGCGTGTACCCCGTCGCCGTGCTCGGCGGCGACGAGGCCTCCTTCGCCTTCGAAGCCGACGACGCCTTCGCGCTCCTCGTGGCGCTTGTCACCGCCCTCGTGGCCCTTCGCACCTGGCGCCGCCGCGCGCTCGGCACGCTCGCCCTCGCGGGCGCGTGGTTCGCCTCGCCGGCGCTCTTCGTCGCGCTCGTCGTCACGCTCTGCTTCGCGGGCGCCTTCTGGCTCGCCGGGCGGCTCCTCTCGGGCGGCCTCGGCACGCTCGTGAAGGTCGCCTTCGCGGGCGCGGCGGGCCTCGCGCTCCTCGTGGGCGTCGGCGCCATGCTCACCATGAGCGCCCGCTCGACGCGCAGCAGCTCCGATGTGGCGCGCACCGAGGCCGCCGCGGCCTACGATCAAGAGGGCGGCACCGGCACGCGCCACGGCGGCGACGAGGGGCGCGTGGGCGGGCGCGCGAGCCTCGGCAACGTGTTCGCGCAGAACGCCGTCGAGGGCGTGCTCCAGGGCGTTACGCCCGTGGCCCTCACGCTCCCCGCGTACGAGCGCGCCGTGCACCCGCGCCGCGAGCTGGTGACGCGCGAGCGCCCCTTCAAGCCCGCGGTGCTCTACGTCACCACCTGGGCCATCGCGCCCGTCGCCCTCGCGTGGCTGGCCTGCGTCGCGGCCCTCGCGTGGTCGCTGCGCCGCGAGCTCGAGGCCCTGCGCGACCGCGTGCGCGCCCGCATCGACCGCGGCCCTACGACGACGGCGGCGTAGCCCCGTAGGCGTTGTGGGTCTCGACCACCTCGTCGCGCTCGACGCTGCCGTCGCGCATCGTCACCACGCGGGGGATGCTGCGCGCGAGGTCTACGTTGTGGGTCACGAGCACCATGGTGGTGCCGTGGTTGCGGTTCAGCTCGTGAAACAGCGCGTGAATGGCGTCGCTGTTGGCCGTGTCGAGGTTGCCCGTGGGCTCGTCGGCGAGCAGGAGCTTGGGCTCGAGCACGAGCGCCCGCGCGAGGGCCACGCGCTGCTGCTCGCCGCCCGAGAGCTCACCCGGTCGGTGCGTGACGCGGTGCTCGAGGCCCACCTCGCGTAACAGCTTCGTGGCCTTCTCGGTGAGCACCGCGCGCGAGATGCCGCCCTGGATCATGCCGGGCATCATCACGTTCTCGAGGGCCGTAAATTCAGGCAGAAGGTGGTGAAACTGAAACACGAAGCCGATGGTGCGGTTGCGCAGCGCGGCCACCGCCGACGACGACATCGACGTGACGTTCTTGCCGTCGAGGCGCACCACACCCGACGTGGGCATGTCGAGCGTGCCGATAAGATGCAGGAGCGTGCTCTTGCCCGCGCCCGAGGGGCCCACGATCGAGACCATCTCGCCCGCGTTGATCGTGAGGTCGATGCCCTTGAGCACCTCGAGGCGCTTGCCCTCGTGCTCGTACACCTTGCGGGCGCCCTGGATCTCGACAAGCGGCGTGGTCATGCGATGAGGCTCTCTTTCAACCGAAACGCAACCCCTCGACGGGGCGCAGGCGGCCCGCGAGGTACGCGGGCACCGTGGCCGCGCCGAGGCAGATGAGCACCGCCACCACGAACACCAGGCCGTAGTCGCCCGGCGAGATCGTCACCGGCAATCGCTCGATGTAATAGACCTCAGGGTCGAGCGGAATGCCCACGCGCTGCATGAGCACGCACGTGAAGAACGCGCCCGACACGCCCAGCAG
This sequence comes from Deltaproteobacteria bacterium, assembly GCA_947494865.1. Classification (GTDB taxonomy): domain Bacteria; phylum Myxococcota_A; class Polyangia; order Polyangiales; genus CAISKJ01. The sequence continues at coordinate 863 of CANMAT010000476.1, read as the reverse complement.
CGCGCCCACCACGCCGATGAGCATGCCCACCGCGAGAAACACCCGCGTGATGAACCCGTCGGTCGCGCCCATGGCCTTGAGCACGGCGATCTCGCGGCCCTTCTCGGTCACGAGGAGGAGCAGCGTGGCCACGATGCTGAAGCTCGCCACCAGGATGGCCACCGTGAGAAGCAGAAAGATCATCAGCTTCTCGAGCTTGAGGGCGCGAAAGAGGTTCTGGTTGAGCTCCTTCCAGTCGCGCACGCGCAGCGTGCGGGCGCGGGCGATCTGCGTGACCCGCGCGGTGACGGCGTCGGAGGTGTCGACGTCGCGCACGCGCACCTCGATGCTGGTGATGGCGTTGCCCTGGTAGTTGAAGAAGCGCTGCGCCACCGGGATGAGCACGTACGCGTACTTGGTGTCGTACTCGTACATCCCCGAGTAGAAGATGCCCGCGACGCGAAAGAGCTTCGTCTTGGGCACGGGGCCCAGCGGGCCCAGCGACCCGAAGGGCGACACGACGCGCACCTCGTCGCCCACCGAGAGGTGCAGGTTGTTGGCGAGCTCCCTCCCCACGATGATGCCCGGGAGCACATCGGGCGCGCCCGGCGGCGTCGGGAGGTTGAGGTCGCCCACACCTTCGAGCCCCTGCGGCGCGGGAGTTCCATCGGAGCGTGTGACGCGCGTCACCGACGCGGGCGGGGCGGCGTCGTCTTCGCCGCGCGCGGCCACGGGGCGGCGGTCGACGGCGGGCACGCCGGAGAGGCGCGACGGGTCCGTGAGGTACTCGATGCGGCCGCGGATGAGGTCGTGGCGCAGCGTGCGCACCACGCCGCCCGACTGCGGGTCGATGCCGCGGAGAATCACCCCCGAGAGGTTGGTCT
>CANMAT010000475.1 GCA_947494865.1 Deltaproteobacteria bacterium | reverse complement strand
CGGAGGTGCGCGAGTGCCTCGTCGACATCGCCAACCAGACCCGCAGCGACGCGCGCGTGCTCCAGGGCGCCTCCACGCGCTCGCTCGTGCTCATGCTGCCCGCGCTTCAATCACGGGCGCTCACGCGGGTGCGCGACTACGTCAACGCCGAAGACGTCGAGTACCTCGCGAAGTACATCTTCGCCCACCGCCTCGAGCTCGCGCCGGGCACCGACACCGTCGAGGCGGTAATCAAAGAGTGCATGGCCAAACCCATGGAGCGCCTCGCAAGGGCGACCCTCAAGCGATGAACACGCGCCCTCGCCGCTACGCGCTCCCCCTCGCGCTCGCGCTCACCCTCGCGCTGTCGGGCACCGCGCCCGTCGGCGCGCAGCAGAGCGGCGCGGCGCCCGCGGTGCAGGGCACCCCCCTCGAGCTCGAGGCCCTGCGCCTCTACAACGAGAACAAGCTCCTCACGGCGCGCACGAAGGCCGAGCAGGTGCTGCGCGCCAACCCCGACTCGCTCATCGGCAGCTACGTGCTCGGGTGCGTGCTGCGCGAGGCCGAAGGCTCGCTCCCGCGCGCCATGTTTCACCTCGGCCACGCGCGCGAGCTCTACGAGACGCGCTACGGCCTCACGCGCCCGCAAGGCGCGCCCTGGCAGGTGCACCGCGAGGTGCTCTTCGCCATTCAGTCTCTGGCGGGCGAAATGGAGGAGTACGACTACCAGCTCCACGTGCTGGAGTTTCACGACTACCTCTACGACCCCGACCTGCTCGCCGAGCACGCGTGGCCGCTCTTGCACCTCCACCGTTACAACGAGGCCCGCGACTTCGCGCGCCGCGCCATCGCCACCAGCGACGCGTGGCAGCAGTCGCTGGGCCGCAACGCCCTCTGCGCCATCGAGGGCGCCGCGCGGCAGCGGCAGGCGCAGTACGCCGCGTGCCTCGACGCGTTTCGCAACGCCGAGCAGCGCGCCCGCGGCAGCACCGACACCAACCCCGCCACCGCGCCGCACCTCACCGTGCACGCCTACAACGCCGCGCTCGGCGCGTGGGCCGTGCTCCGTCACGATGAGGTCGAGCGCCTCGCCACCGAAGGGACGCGGCGCCTCGAGTTCACCACCGCCAACCCCTGGCGCATCCTCGCGCGGCTCTACGTCGACGAGGGCAAGATGGCGCAGGCGGTCGAGGCCCTGCGCGAGATGCAGAGCTGGCGCATCCGTCAGCCCGCCAACCTGCGCGATCAAGACCGCGCCGAGACCGACGCCGCCGTGGCCACCGCGCTCCTCGTCGCCGCCGAGGCCGAGACGGGGCAGCGCTTCATCACGCGCGCCCTCGAGCGCCCCGATCGGAGAGGGCTCGTCGCGTCGGACACCGAGCAGGCCCTCGGCGCCCACGCCCTCCTGCGCAGGGCCCTCGAGCGCACGCAGGCCGAGCTCGACGCCGAGCGCGCGAGCTGGTCGCACTTCACCGCGCGCGTCGGGGGCATGGCCCACAGCCTCGGCGAGCGCCTCGCCGCGTGGCCCGACGACGAGCGCGTGACGAGCGTGCTCGCCGACGAGGCGCGCCTCGACTCCACGCTGCGGCTCTACGTGCGCGGCGGCATCGAGCCCGTGCCCGTGTGGCTCGTGGGCGACCTGGTGCACATTCTCGGTGCCGGTGTGGTCGCCGTGGCCCTGCGCGACGTGCGCCGCGAAGAGGCCGCCAACACCATGATGGCGCCCTACTACGACGCCCTCGAGGCCGAGGTGCTCCTCGCGCAAGACGAGCCCGAGCGCGCGCTCGCGATGGCGCAGCGGGCCGTGCAGGCGCTGCCGCAGAGCGAGGTGCTGCTCCACGCGCGCGTCGCGGCCGTAGGGGCCGAGGCGGCGCGGGCCGCGGGCCGCGCGCAGCTCTCCCTCGGCATGTACGAGCGCTCGCTGCAGAAAGACCCGGGCACCCTCCGTCGCATGGGGCTGTCGATCCCGGTTACGGTCACGGTGCAGGCGCGCGGCGACGCGGCCCCGATGCTCGGCGACTGGCTCGAGCGCTCGCCGCGGGTGCGCGCGGGCGACGGCGGCTTTCGCATCACGGTCACGGGCGACGACCGCGCGCTGCGCACGTGCATGGTGTCGCCGCTGGGGTCGCAGATGGGGTGCAGCGACACGACCGCCACGCGCAACGAGGCGCCCGACCACCTCGCGAGCCGCGCGGCGGAGGGCTTTCATCGCACCGCGTTTGCGACGCGCGTGGGGCTCTCGACGCAAGACCTCCGCTCCCTCGACGGCACCACCACCACCAACGACGCCGCCGCGCGCGAGCAGATGAACGGCGTGCTCCGTGACATCACGCGCGAGGGCCCCACGCCATGAGCCGCGGGTCTCGCCGCGCGGTCTCCGTCGCGCTCGTGGGGGTGGGCGCCGCGCTGGTGCTGCTCCCGTCGCTCGCGCCTGCGACCATCGAGGAGCAGCGCACGCGCCTCCCGCCGCCCGCGAGCTGCCAGGACCCCATCGAGGGCATCTGGATGAGCCACAAGTACGAGGTGCCCGGCGACGAGTGGATGATCTTCACGCTCGAGATTCACCGCGCCCCCGGCGCGCCGGTGAACCCGCCGCAGGGGGCCCCGACGCCGCTCGTGGGGCACATTCAGGCGCACGCGTGGCTCGGCGCCGGGCCGCAGGCGTCGGCCCCTCCCGCGTGCTCGGCGGGCCTCGCGCACTGGACCGTCGAGATGACCGCCGAGGGCAACGTCACGGGGCAGCGCGTCGCCTTCTGGGGCACCCGCTGGGCCGTGGGCAACGTGTTCTGCGGGCCGCGCTACTTCGGCTACAACCTCGACCATTTTTCGGGCGTGCTCGAGCCCGGCATTCAGGAGTTTCAATCGGTGAACAACGACGGCGGACGCGCGATCAACGACCCCACGGTGTTTCGCCGCGTGCGCTGCTTCGACCCCGTGTCGCCGCCGCACCCCTTCGTGGCGCCGCCGTCGTTTCAGCCGCCGCGCAGGGCCGGGTGCGGCCGATGAAGCGCGCCACGCGACGCAGGGCCGTGTACGGCGCCCTCGCGGCGTCCATCGCGGCCACGGTGCTCATCCCCTCGCTGGCGCCTGCCACCGTCGAGGAGCAGCGCGCGAGGCTCCCGCCGCCCGCTCCGCCCGACACGTGCCGCAACCCCGTCGAGGGCGTGTGGCGCTCGCTGCGGTGGTACCCGGGCAACGGCGCCTGGTACCAGTTTACCCTCGAGATTCACCAGCGCGGCGATGATCTCTTCGGCACCATCGAGGCCCACTCGTGGGACACGCCCCCCACGCAGATGGAGCCCGGCGTGTGCCGCGCGGGCCTCAACCACTGGGTCGTGGTCGAAGAGGCCGCCGGCCACATGACCGACCTGCGCATCACCTTCGGCGGCACGCGCTGGGCGGTGGCCAACGCCTTCTGCGGCACGCGCCCCTACGCCTACAACCTCGACAATTTTCGCGGTCAGATCGACACGAACATTCAAGAGTTTCAATCGGTGAACAACGACGGCGGCGCGCAGATCGACGAGCCCACGGTGTTTCGTCGCATCCGGTGCTTCGAGCCGCGCACGCCGCCGCACCCCTACGTGGCGCCGCCTACGTTTCAGCCGCCGAGCCGCAAGCGCTGGGGCTGCGGGCGCTGAGCCGCCGCGGCGGCGCGCTACTTCTTCTTGAGCGCCTGGAGCGCGGCCCTGGCCTCGCGGAGCTTCTGGAGCGCGTCGGCGCGCGCGGCGGTGCGCTGCTCGGCGGCGAGCTTGCGGGCGGCCCGGTACCCGTGCGCCGGACCGCGTCGTGACCCCCTGATCGCCTCGGGCTACGCGCCCACGCATGAGACGGAAACCTACGAGGCGCCGCCGCAGCGCGGCGCAATGGGCGCAGCTCCTCGCGAGCTGGGATCGCACCACCACGCTCCCCGAAGACTTCGCGCGACGCCACGGCGTGTCACCCAGCACGCTCGCCTGGTGGTGCTGGCGCTTCAAGCGTGACGCCTCGCTCGCGCCGCGCACGGACGCGATGCGCCTCGTTCGCGTCGACCTCTCCGAGGACACCATCCCCCCTCCGCGTGACGACTGGGAGTTCTCGTCGCCCTCGGGACACACCCTCCGCGTTCGCGGCGCCATCGACGCCGCCTCGCTCGCCCTCGTCCTCGATCGCATGACCGCGAGGAGCGCTCGGTGATCAAGCTCCCCGACACCATCTACGTGGCCACCGCGCCCACCAACATGCACCTCTCCTTTGATCGACTCGCGGGCCTCGTCCGCGAGCAGCTCGGCGGCGACCCCAGGGGCGAGGCGCTCTTCGTCTTTCACAACACCGCGCGCACGCTGGTGAAATTGTTGTGGCATGACGGCCTCGGCTACTCGGTGCTCTATCGTCGTCTGGACCGCGGCACCTACCGCATCCCGCTCGCCATCCCGGCCGGCGCCACGCGGGTCTCGGTGAGCTCGCGCGAGCTCGCGCTGCTG
>CANMAT010000474.1 GCA_947494865.1 Deltaproteobacteria bacterium | reverse complement strand
GGGCGTGGTGCCGAGCGTCATGTGCATGTTCGGCTTCAACGCCGGCGGCGGCTCGTACCTCCCGCGCCAGGGGAGCTTCGTCATTCAGCCCGGCGACACCTTCTTCGGCCTCACGGGCCCCGGCGTGGTGAAGTCGGTGCTCGGCGAAGACGTGACCCCCGACGACCTCGGCGGCCCCAAGGTGCACAGCGCCTCGGGCGTGGTGGATCTCTCGGTGCCCGACGAGGTGGGCGCGCTCCGCACGGCCGCGCGGCTGCTCACGTACCTGCCCGGCGACAACCGCTCCTTCGCCCCCTTTCAGCCCACCAGCGACCCCATCGACCGCGCCACGCCCGAGGTCGACGTGGCGCTCCGTAAAGCCTTCACGTCGCCGACGGGCTTCAACACCCCCGTCGACGTGCGCATCGTGGTGGGCGCCCTCTGCGACCACGGCGACTACTTCGAAGTGCAGCCCACGCGCGCGCCCAACACCGTGACGTGCGTCGGCAGCATCGGCGGCCACGTGGTGGGCTTCGTGGCCAACAACAGCGCCCACGCCTCGGGGCAGATCGACGTGCACGCGGCCTACAAGAACGCGCGCTTCATTCGCTTCTGCAACCTCTACAACATCCCGCTGGTGTTCATCGAAGACACCACGGGCTTCTTGCCCGGCCGCGAGCAAGAGAGCATGGGCATCGTGCAGGCGGGCCGCGCCATGCTCGACGCCATCGTCGACGTTCGCACGCCGCGCATTCTGCTCATTCTGCGCAACGCCTTCGGCGGCGCGTACGCGTCGTTCAACAACTACCCCACCGGGGCCGACATGGTGCTCGCGCTCCCCACCACGCGCCTCGCCGTGATGGGCCCCGCGGGCAAGGAGTTCGTCTACAAAGACGAGCTCCGCAAGCTGCGCGCCGACGCCGCGAAGCGCGGCGACGACGACGGGGGCAAAGGGTGGCTCAAGGCCCGCGAGGCCGAGCTCTCGCTCCGTTACGAGCGCGAGCTCATGAACCCGCGCGAGGCGCTGAGCCTCGGGTCCATCTCGCAGCTCGTGATGCCCGACGAGCTGCGCAGCGTGCTCGGGCGCAACCTGCTGATGTTCTTGAGACACTACGCGCCCGCGCCGTTTACGAGCGTGCAGCGCGAGTTTCACTGAGGGGTCGCACCGTGGCAGACAAGATCGACTGGTACCTCGCCAACCCCCTCACGCGCCGCGACCGCCGCCTCGGGCGCTCACCCTCCGCGTGGGCGCGCAGCTTCGCGTGCGAAGACGTCAGCGTGCTCATCGTGTGCCGCGGCCCCATTCGCATGGAGGCGATGGACGTGCTCGACGAGATGGGGGTCGCCCGCTACGGCATCCTCCTCTCTGACAAAGACTCCATTGTGTATCAGCAGGCGCGCGCCCCCGAGCTGCGCCGCATGGACGCCGCGCGCGTCCACCGCGTGCGCGACTACTCGGGCGCCACCACCGCCGAGCGCGCCGAGCGCGTCGCCGACATCGTGGCCATCTGCAAGGCCCACGAGTACCGGTACGTCTTCGCGGGCTACGGCTTCATGGCCGAGAGCGCCGACTTCGTGGCCGCCCTCGAAGACGCCGGGCTGCGCTTCATCGGCCCGTGCTCGCACACGCAGCGCGCCGCGGGCTCCAAAGACGAGGCCAAGCGCACCGCCCTCGCCCAGGGCGTGAGCGTCACGCCGGGCGTCAACGACGTCACCGCGCGCGCCCTCGCCGCGAAGGCCCCCACGCCCGCGGCCCTCGCCGACCTCGCGCAGCGCCACGGGCTCGACGTGGGCCCCCTCCCCGACGCGTGGAGCGACGCGCTCGAGGCCGTGCTCCAGGCGTCGTACCGCGCGCGCGTCGACGTGATCACCCTCGACGACGTGGGCGCCGAGGCCGCCCGCGCGGTGGCCGCGATGTTCGTCGAGAGCCCCGGCGCGCGCGTGCGCGTGAAGGCCATCGGCGGCGGCGGCGGCAAGGGGCAGCGCATCGTGGCGGGCATCGCGCGGGGCCTCGACGCCGACGCGGCGACGGCGAGCGCCCGCGAGGCCGCCGCGGTGGTGCCCGAGAAGGTGCGCGAGGCCCTGCAGGAGGTGAAGGCCGCGGGCGTCGGCGACAACAAGAACGTGGTCGTCGAGCTCAACATCGAGACCACGCGGCACAACGAGATCCAGATGCTCGGCAACGGGCAATGGTGCGTCACGCTGGGCGGCCGCGACTGCTCGCTCCAGATGCACGAGCAGAAGCTCCTCGAGGTGTCGGTGACGCAAGAGGGCCTCCGGCGCGCGGCGGAGCGGGCGCAGGTCGAGGGCCGCGCCGCCGAGGCCGAGGCGCTCCTGCAAGACCTCGAGACCCTGCGCCGCATGGAAGACGAGGCCGAGCGCTTCGGCCGCGCCGTGGGCCTCGACTCGGCGTCGACCTTCGAGTGCATCGTCGACGGTCCGCGGCACTACTTCATGGAGGTGAACACGCGCATCCAGGTGGAGCACCGCGTGAGCGAGCTCTGCTACGCGCTGCGCTTCGCCAACCCCGACGACGCGGGCGACGCCTTCGAGGTGCACTCCATCGTCGAGGCCATGGTGCTCATCGCGCGCCACGGCGATCGCCTCCCGCGGCCCGCGCGGGCGCTGCGCGAGGGCGCCGCCGTCGAGGCGCGGCTCAACGCCACCAACCGCGCGCTGCAGCCCCACGCGGGCGCCGTGGTCATCGGGTGGAGCGACCCCGTCGAGGGCGAGGTGCGCGACGACCAGGGCATCTGCCACAAGCACCCCGACACGGGGCTCTTCATTCACTATCGCATCGCGGGCGCCTACGACTCCAACGTGGCCCTGCTGGTCACCACCGGCGACGACCGCGGGGCCTCCTACGCGCGCCTCGGCGAGGTGCTGCGCCGCACGCGCATGCGCGGCTACGACCTCGAAACCAACCTGAGCTTTCACCACGGCCTCGTGGCCTGGTTCGCGGCGCGCAACGTGTGGGCCAAGCCCACCACGCGCTTCGTGGTGCCCTACCTCACGCAGGTGGGGCTCTTGAAAGAAGAGTGCGACCGCGTCGACCTCGCGGCCCTCTGGGTCGAGCTCGCGAAGCGCGCCGAGCGGCGCCTCGGGGCCATCGCCGACGAGGCCCGGCGCAAGGCCGCGGTCACGGCGTCGCGCGAGGTGTTCGCCCTCAAAGAGACGCTCGTGCGCAGGGCCGTCGAGGCCCTCTTCGACGACCCGCACCGGCTGTCGGCGTGGCTCAGCCAGCACCGCGAGAGCGTCACCGTGGTCGACGGCGCCCCGCGCTGGGCCCGCAACCCCGTGGCGGTGCTCGCCGACACCTACCACCTCCTCGACATGGACTGGCGCCGCGAGATGCCCGCCGCGCAGGTGATCTGGGACCACGACCACGCCATCGTGGAGCGCGCCCTGGGCTTCTACCGCACCCTCGAAGCCCGAACGGGCGCGCGACCGTGGCCCGACACCGCCGCGATGCTCGCCAGCGCCGAGGCACCCGACGGCTTCGACGAGGCCGCGTGGGAGAAGGTGCGCGGCGCGCACGCGGGCTTTCAAGCGGGCCTCGAGCTGCTGGGCGTGGCGGCCCTCGTGGGGGCGCGCGCGGGCTTCTACGACATCACCGTCGAGGCCGACCTCACGGTGCGCATCCCCGAGCGCCTCCACGACCACGCGCTGCAGGCGCGCATGATGCGGGTGCTGGTGCCGCCGCCCGCCACGAAGGCCGACGAGATCGTGGCCGAGGTGGGCGGGATGTTCTACGCGCAGGAGTCGCCCGACCGGCCCGCCTTCGTGAAGGTGGGCGACCACTTCGCGAAGGATCAGCCGCTCTACATCATCGAGGTGATGAAGATGTTCAACCGCGTGCAGGCGCCCTTCGCGGGCCGCGTCGACGCGGTGATGATCGAGGGCGTAGGCACCATCGTGCAGAAGGGCCAGACGCTCTTCAAGGTGACGCCCGACGAGCGCGCCGTCGACGTCGACCACGCCGCCGTGGCGCGCGACCGCAAGGCCACCCTCACGAGCTACCTCGCGGCGCTGTAGTCGCCCGCCGCTCCAACCGTCGCCCCATCGCCCGTGTAGAATGCTCCCTCGCTGAAGGAGCATTCGCACGATGAGCCCCACCGACGGCAGCGCCTACCGAGACCCCGCTCCCCCCTCGCAGCCCCCGCGCTGGAACCCCCGCGCACGCCGCGCCCTCGCGTTCGCGGCGCTGCCCTTCGCCGCCGTGCCGCTCGCCGTGGTCGCCGGCTCCTCGATCATGACCGCCGGGGGCTACGAGACCTACGCGCGCCTCGGAGGGTTTCTGGTCATCGTGGGGGGCTCCGGCGCGGCGCTCATCACGGCCGCGCGCGGCATCGCGCAGGGCGTCGCGGTGCGCGGCGAGGTGGCCGAGCACCCGACGCCCGCGCGCGGTCGCGCCCTCGGCACGGCGGCCATTCCCCTCGGCCTCGTCGGCATCGTGTTCTCGCTCCTGGGCATGATGTCGGCGTGTCT
>CANMAT010000473.1 GCA_947494865.1 Deltaproteobacteria bacterium | reverse complement strand
TCGCGGTCGAGCGCGCGCTCGCCGTCGACCCCGACGAGGGCGTCCGCGGCGCCGCGGCCTTCGCGCTCGCTTCGATGTCGGGCGCCTCGGCCGAAGGGCCCCTGCGCGAGGCCTCGTCCGTCGCGTGGACGGGCGCCCTCGTCGACCGCATCGAGGCGGCGCGCGCCCTCGCGCGCGACGGCGGCGGCGACGGCTTCACGAGCTCCGGGGTCGCGCGCGCGGGCTCCGCGCTGCCGCGGTCGGTGTGGTGCCTCACGCTGCCCGACGGCGGGCTCGCGTTCGGCGTCACGACCGGCGACGGCGAGCTGTGGATCGAGGGCGCCCCGTCGTACGACGACGCCGAGCTCGCCCGCGTGCGCTGATCGTCAGGCCGCGACGGCCTGACGAAGCCGTATGATGAGGTTGGCGGCGTTCATCGGCTTGGGAAGCACCGCGAGCATCCCGTCGCCGAGCGCGCATCGCACGCGCTCGTCGCGCGCGAAGGCCGTCATCGCGATGGCCTTGAGCGCGGGGTCGAGGCGCTTCAGGGCGCGGTGCAACTCGACGCCGTCCATGCCGGGCATGCGGAGATCGATGAGGGCGATCCCGTAGCGGCCTGGCACCGCGGCGTGGAGAGCCGTGGCCGGATCGTCGAAGAAGTCGGCCGCGAAGCCGGCGTCTTCGAGAATCTCGACGAGGTTCTCCGCGAGGTCGCGGTTGTCGTCGACGACGAGTATGCGATGAGACGTCATGCGCCCTCTCCGCGAGTTGTGATGGTAGGCAGGCGCAGTTCGAAGGCTGCGCCCGGCAGCGGCCCCGTCGTGAGCGCGATCGTACCGCCGTTGCGCTCCGCGAGGCGACGGCATAGTGCGAGCCCGAGGCCGATGCCTCGCACCTTGGTGGTCACGAGGGGCTCGAAGAGGCGCGTGCGAATGGTCGGGTCGATGCCGGGCCCGGAGTCGTTGACGAGGAACGCCACGGCGTCTCCGTCGGCGCGCACGCTCACGACCACGGATCCCTCGGCGCCCGCGGCGTCGCACGCGTTCGAGAGCAGGTTCACGAGGATCTGCCGCGCCTGATCGGGGTCGGCGCGCAGCACCGGGACGGGGTCGGCGAGCTCGACGCGCAGCGCCGCGGGGCACGCGGGGAGCGTGTCTTGCGCCGCCGTGATGAGGTCGCGCGCCGAGAGGTCGCGAGGCACCGACGGCCGCTCGCGCACGAGGTCGAGCAGGCTCGTGATGATGCGGTTCGACAGCTGCACCTGCGCGTCGATCTTGTCGAGGTGCCGCGCGACGGGCTCGGGCGGCGCGCCCAGGCGCTTGCGCAAGAGAAACGACGACGACTCGATGACGCCGAGGGGGTTGCGGAGCTCGTGCGCGATCGAGGCGGCGAACTGCCCGAAGGTCGCGAGGCGCTCGCTCTGCTGCAGGCGCGCGAGGCTGTTCTCCCGGTACGTGTGGAGCATCACCGCGAGCTCGAGGTCGAGCACGCGGTCCACGGCGAAGAGCTCTCCGTGGGCCACATCGGGCCCGTCGGCCGTATCGAGCACGATGCGCACGAGGTGGCTGCGAATCACGCTCATCGCGGTGAACATGTACTGCTGCGGCAGGTCGATCGCGACGTGGCGGCGGCCGATGCGCGCGCGCTTCTCGTAGTACGCGAGGTCCCACGGGCCGTCGAAGAGCTCGCGCATCCACACGACGAGCGTGCACTTGAGCGACTCGACCTGGGCGTCACCGCCGGTGAAGGCGCTGCGCGCGTTGGGGTGGGCGAGGATGCGGCGATAGAAATCTTCGGTGATCTCTCGCGCGTGCGGCGCGATGCGCGGCCCGACGCGACGGAGGTGCGCCTCGTCGGTCGCGGAGAATCCGACGTAGCGCTTTATCTCGTCGAACAGGTGCTCTTCGGGCGGGGCCATGCACGGCCTCCTTCACCCGCGAAAACATCTACGTCAAGCGTTACCCGCAGGCGTTTCGTGCGGCGTTCGAACGATGTGCATCGACCGCTCCGTGTGCGCGACGACGCGATTTGTGGTGGTGCCGAGCACGCGGTCGAGGAGGCGATGTCCGTGCGCGCCGATCACGATGAGATCGACGTCGTTGTCGTCGGCGAGGTCGCAGATGATTCGCCAGGGTGTGCCCACCTGCACGGTGCGCTCGACATCGATCTCCGCGGGGAGCGTCGCTGCGAGGCGAGCGAGGTCGCGCTCGGCGGTCGTCACGAGCAGGCCCGTGACGCTGTCAGGGTCCATCGCGAGCGCCTCCGGCGGAAGCTCCGTCGGGAGCCCGACGGCCCTCACCAGCAGCAGCTTCGCGCGGTAGGCGCTCGCGAGCTCGGCGGCCCGCTGCAACACGGCGTTCGCGACCGACGACGCGTCGAGCGCTACGAGGATCTTCTTCATGTCATCACCTCCAGAGAGACTGACAAGCATCGTGTGTCACGACGCGCGCGCGAGGCCAGCAGTTTCGGCGGCGCTCGCGCGGCAGCGGCAGCTCCGCTCGGGCATCACCCACGGGCGCGCCGCCACCCACGCGGCCACGAGCACGAGGGCGACGCCGAAGGCCCGGCGACGGCCCGGCGTCACCGCGCCGCGGAGCCTTCCCCCGACGCTCGCGCCCGCGAGCACCACGGCCGCGAGCCCCGGCGCGCTCGCCAGCGCGAAGGATGACATCGCGAGGGCGCCGCCCCACCAGGTGGCCGCGCCCGCCGCGATCATAAGGCCCGCCGCGAGGGCGCCGCAGGGGAGAAAGCCCGTGAGGAGACCCGCCGCGAGCGCCGGCGGGCGCGCGCCCTCGCGCCGCGCGCGCAGAGGCACCAGATCGCTGCGCGTTCGCGCGCGGAGCACCCGCACCGCCGCGAACACGAGGCCCGCCGCGAGGGCGAGCGACACGACCTGCTGCACGTGCTCGCCGCGCAGGAGGCGCACGAGGCGCGAACCCAGCGCGCCCGCGATGGAGCCCGTGAGCGCGTAGGCCGCGAGGCGTCCGCCGCCGTATCGAAGGCCCGCGCGCAAGCCCTCGCGACCCGGAGCGCCGCACACCGCGAGCGCGAGCGGACCGCACATCGCCGCGCAGTGCAGCGACGACGCGAGGCCCGCCGCAGCCGCGGCACCGATCGCCGCGAACGGAATCTCCATGGGCCCGAGCAGCGCAATCAGCATGCCGTCATCGACACCACGAAAAACGAGCGCCACACACACGCCGTGCACCGCGTGCGACGCGTGCTGTGCGTGACGCGGATGCGGCTGTGCATGCCGTGCGCTGCGCGCGCTGCCCGACGCGTGAATCCAAGCGATGCGTCCATGGCACCGGGGTTGCTGAGCGGGCTTTCTGATGTCCGCCGCTTCCGCCGTTGTCGACCTCGGGTCGGCGCTCTCGCCCCAGGAGGCGGCCGCGTGTGCGCTGTCGTGCAGGCACTGCGGCGCCGAGCTGAGCGCGCCCACACGCGACGGCTTCTGCTGCACCGGTTGCCGCGTGGTGCATGGGCTCCTCGCGACGCGGGGGCTCACGCGCTACTACGACCTCCGCGGCGGCACGATCAGCCCGGCGCTCGCGCCCACGTCGACGCGCGACCGCAAGTGGCTCGACGCGATCGAGGCCGAGCTGCGCGAGGCGCCCGCGGCGCGCCGCGTGAGCTTCGACCTCCAGGGCGTGCAGTGCGCGGCGTGCGTGTGGCTCATCGACGAGCTCTTCGAGCGGCAGGAGCCCGCGAGCGCGCGCCTGAGCTGCACCACCAACCCCGCCCTCGGCCGCGTCGAGGTGCTGGTCACCAAAGACTTCCCCCTGCGCGCGTGGATCGTCGAGGTGGAGCGCTTCGGGTACCTGCTCGGCCCCGCGCGCAAGTCCGAGGCGCCGCGCTCGAGCGACCTCCTCTGGCGCCTCGGCGTGTGCGCGGCCCTCGCGATGAACGCGATGCTGTTCAGCATCCCCGTGAGCCTCGGGCTCCGGGCGGGCGCCGTCTACCACGTGTTCCGCTGGCTCGGGATGCTCCTCGCGGGCGCGAGCGTGCTGGTGGGCGGCTCGGTGTTCATCCGCTCCGCGTGGCGCTGCGTGCGCCGCGGCGTCCTCCACATGGACGTGCCCATCGCCCTGGGCATCCTGCTCGCCTACGGCGGCTCGCTCTGGCACTTCACGCAGGGCCGCGACGACGGGTCGTTCTTCGACACCGTGGCCACCTTCATCGCCCTCATGCTCACGGGGCGGTGGCTGCAGGAGCGCGTGGTCGAGCGCAACAAGGCCATGCTCCTCGCGAGCGACGGCGTCGACTCGCTGCTCGCCCGCCGCGTGCGCGAGGGCCGCGTCGAGGTGGTTCCCTGCGGCGACCTCCACGCCGGCGACACCGTGCTCGTCGCGCCGGGCGACCTCATCCCCGCCGCCTCGACCCTCGACGACGCGAGCGCGAGCTGCTCCCTCGACTGGATCAACGGCGAGAGCGCCCCGCGCGCCTTTCAGCGCGGCGCGCTCGTGCCCGCGGGCGCCTTCAACCTCGGCG
>CANMAT010000472.1 GCA_947494865.1 Deltaproteobacteria bacterium | reverse complement strand
GTCGCGTTCGCTGTGCTCGTCGCGGTCGCGCTCGTGCCGGGTGACTACCTCCTGCGCGCGGTCACGTCGTTTCCGCGTGCTCGCGTGCTCGCGGCGCGCGAGGGCCGCGACGGCACCGCGGCGGTGCTAGGCCACGACCGCGCGACGGTGTGCCGCGCGTCGCCCAATCGCTGTCGAGGCCGGTGCGCGCGCGACTTCTCGTACCAGCAGCTGATCTTCGGCACCGTGTCGTACGCGAGCACCATCCCGCCCGCGAAGCGGTACATGCGCGCCCTCGCGCACCTCCCCATGCTCTTGCACCCGCGCGACGGCGCGCTCGACGTCGCCGAGGTGTGCTTCGGTACGGGCACCACCGCGGGCGCCTTCACCGCGCACCCTTCGCTCGGCTCGCTCACGCTCGTCGACATCAACCGCGACGTGTTCGGCTTCGCGCGCCACTTCGGCGAGAGCAACCGTGGAGTGCTCGACGACCCGCGCGTGCGCACCGTCGTCGACGACGGTCGCAACCACCTCGCCACGCAGCCGGGCGCGTGGGACGTCGTCTCGCTCGAGCCTCCTCCCCCGACCGCCGAGGGTGCCGCGTCGCTGTACACCCGCGAGTTCTACCGCGCCGCGCGGCGGCGGATGCGCGCGGGCGGCATCGTGGCGCAGTGGATTCCGCTCGACCAGCAGACCGCCGACCTCGACCGCGCCATGCTCGCGGCCGTCGCCAGTGAGTTTCGCGATGTCGAGGTGTACATCCCGAGCCGCGAGGAGGGCGTGGTGCTCGCCTCTGATGGATCCCTCGCGCCCGACCTCATGCGGTGGCGCGCGCGCTGGACGCCCACCGTCGCCGCGAGCCTCGCCGACGTGGGCTTCACCGAGCCCGAGGCGCTCGTCGCGACGCGCGTGCTCGACGCCCGCGGCGTGCGCGCGTGGCTCGCGGGCGCCGCCCCCATGGTCGATGACCTCCCCTCCGTGGAGTTCTACCGCTCGCGCCCGGGGCCGCCCTTTCGCATCGCTTCGATGCTCGCGTATGCGCCGACGGCGCCGCGGGGCCTCGACGGTGCTGGCGTCGCGCGCCTCCGCCGCTACGAGCGCCTCGAGCGCCTCGGGATGGAGGCCTGGGAGCGCTCGATCACGGGCGACCTCGCGGGCGCTCGGAGGCTCGTCGGCGAGATGCGCGCGCTCGACCCCGACGGCGTGTACACGGCCTACCTGGCCTCCCTGGAGTACGACTGCCTCAACCTCCTCGATCCCTGATCCGTTGAGGTCTTCGAACGGGCCGCGCTACGGGCGACGGCCTTCGAGCGAGGGCCCCAACGGGCGTGCGAAGAGGTCGGCGCAGCGCCCAAAGGGGCCCTACGAGCGCGTCTCTCGGGTGAACGTCGAGGGAGGGAGCGAGGCGAGGGTCAGGGGTTCGACGTCGTTGCGGGGCAGTAGCCCAACGTCTCGGAGGTACCTCCCGCGAAGCTCGAGCCTTCGTGGTGGAAGTACCAACGGTTCTGCATCGGCGCGACCGTGAACGAGCACATGTCGCTGAGGCTCATGGCCCCTGTGGTGATGGGGGTCACCATGCCGTCGCGGATGCGATAGCGCACGACGCGGGTGCTGTTCTCGACGTAGGCCGCGTAGGGCTCGCTATCGAAGAACTCAGCGACGCCCCAGAAGGCCCAGCTCTCGCAGAAGGTGTGCGTGGGCGTGGGCGCCATCTCGCGCAGGGTGGTGACCGTACCCGACGGGAGGCGAACCTGGAGCCACGTGGCCGTGCCCGCCGTCGCGCCGGGGTTGAACACATACGCGCGCCCGCGACCCGAGAAGATGCCCGCGCCGCTGCGGAGAGCGATCGGCGCCGAGAGCGGGATGCGCGTGGCGCCGAGGACGCCCGTCGCGCTGTTGAGCACGCCGAGCTGTGTGACCGTGAAGGGGAAGCTCACGGTGAAGTACGAGAGCTCGGCGCCCGCGGCGTTGAGCAGCACGTAGACGTCGTTCGAAGCGAGGTCGCTGAGCATGGCGTCGTGCTGCGCGCCCACCGAGGCCAGGCCCGTGAGATCGGTGAGCGACGCGCGCACCGTCGCCGTGTCGCCCGTGTAGAAGACCTGCGTGCCCGAAATGGCGATGCCGCCGCGGTCGTCTCCGGCCTCCGTCGAATGGTCGATCACGCGGCACGAGGCCACCGTGGTCGACATCGTGTCGATGCGAAACGTGGGCTCCATGGAGCACATGCCCGACACGCACGAGAGCGTGCCAGAGCACACGTTGCCGCAGGCGCCACAGTTGGTGCGATCGCCGAGTGTGTTTACGCAGAGGGCTCCGCAGCGCGACTGCCCCGCGGTGCAGGGCGCCACGCACATGCCCTGGATGCAGAGCCGGTCCGCCGTGCAGCGGTTGCCGCAGCGGCCGCAGTTCTCGTTGTCGTTGCGGATGTCGGCGCACACCGGCCCGCACTGCACGCTCGGCGGCGCGCAGCCCGCCACGTCGGTGCCCACCAGCGGCCGACAGAAGCCCCCCGCGCACGCGTACCCCAGCCCGCACGTCACGCCGCACGCGCCGCAGTTGTTCGGGTCCACCGACGTGTTCACGCACACGCCCGCGCAGTTGGTCTGCACGTCGGCGCAGCGCGGCGCGCACGCCCCGCCCGCGCACAGCTGACCCGCGCCACACGTCGTCCCGCACGCCCCGCAGTTGGTGCGATCGCTCGACAGGTCGACGCAGCGGCCCATGCACGCCGCCGTGCCCATCGGGCACGTGAGACGGCACGCGCCCATCGCGCACTCTTGCCCGCCGGGACACACCGTGCCGCACGCCCCGCAGTTGGTGCGATCGGTCTGCACGTCGACGCAGCGGGCGCCACACGCCGTGCGCGCCGTCGGGCACTCCAAGATGCAACGACCCGCGCGGCAGAACTGCGGCACGGGGCACGCGTTGCCGCAGGCCCCGCAGTGGTTGACGCTCGACTGCAGGTCGGCGCAGGTGCCCGAGCAGTCGGTGACGCCCGCCGGGCACGCCATGCCCGTGCAGCTCCCCATCGTGCAGCGCTGCAGGCCCGTGCAGCGGGTGCCGCACGCGCCGCAGTCGGTCTGCGAGGTCATCGTGTCGACGCAGCGGCCGTCGCACACGCTCTGCCCCGCCGGGCAGCGCAGCTCGCACGCGCCGTTGATGCACGTGTTGCCCAGCGGGCACGCGTTGCCGCAGGCGCCGCAGTGCTGGTCGTCGGTGCGAAGGTCGGCGCAGCGGACCGCGGGCCCCGCCGAGGCCGCGTCGCGCGCCCCGCCGTCGCGCACGCCGCCGTCGGGCGCGGCCGTCGACGTCATGCAGGAGGAGTAGCGCGCCCCGCACTCGATCTGGCACGTGCCCGCGGAGCACACCTGGCCGTCGGGGCAGGCCACGCCGCAGGCGCCGCAGTTGGAGCGATCGACGTTGGTGTCGGTGCAGCGCTCGTTGCAGCGCGTCTGGCGCACCGGCGAGGCGGGGCACTCGTTGTCGCAGCGGCCGTTGATGCACACGCGACCGCTGCCGCAGTTGATGCCGCAGCCGCCGCAGTTGCGAGGGTCCGCCGCGGGGTCCACGCACGCGCGGCCGCACATGATGTTCGGCAGGCTGCACGGGCCGTCGCTCACCTCGTCCATGTCGGTGGGGGTGTCGGCGTCGAGGTTCATGAAGCGCGTGTTCGCTGTGTCGCTGCACGCCGCCGAGAGCGCGACCGCAAACACCAGCGCAGCACGCCACAGGGGATGAAGACTCAAAGGATTTCCTCCGCGCACGATGTCAGATCCTGACCGATGGGGACTCACGGTGCGAAGATGCCGGGCTCGCCGCGCGCGAGCCCAATGATCATCTCAGGGCTGGGCCGCCTCGGCGCCGCTGCAGTTGCGCAGCGAGAGGGGGTTGTAGGCGCACATGGCGTTGCACGCCGCCGGGCACGTAGAGCACGAGTATTGGTTCGCAACCGCGCAGAAGGTGCCGAAGGCCGGATCGGTGAAGCCGCCCGCCATCGGGCAGCTCCAGTTCTCGTTGCCGAAGTAGGGCGCGGGCTGGGTGGTGCAGACCGTCGCCGCGAGCTTCCACGCGCGGCAGGCGTTCGAGTCGCCCGTGTTGTAGGGATACTGACCGCCCTGGTTCGTTGCGGCCATGGCGTTGAAGCCCGTGGTGACGCAGCCCGCGATGGGGGAGGCCCACCCGTGGTAGAGCGCCGGCATCGCGCCGCACACGCCGCGCACGCAGTACTGGCCCGTCGCGCAGCGGGTGCCGCACGCGCCGCAGTTGGCCACGTCGGCCTGCGTGTTCACGCACGCGTTGCTGCAGCTCGTCTGCCCCACGGGGCACTGACAAACTCCCGCGCGGCACGGCACCGACCCCATGCAGCGGGTGCCGCACGCGCCGCAGTTGGCCACGTCGGTCTGCGAGTTTACGCAGAGGGCTCCGCAGCGCGACTGCCCCGCGGTGCAGGGCGCCACGCACATGCCCTGGATGCAGAGCCGGTCCGCCGTGCAGC